>JAYVGL010000001.1:0-5238 GCA_043772175.1 Pyrinomonadaceae bacterium
GGTTTGAAAACTTTGGGTGCGAACGACCCGTTTATCAAAGCCGCCGTCGGCGACGTGAAGGTTTCAGAAGTCGTCAAACGCGCCGTTTCGGAAACCAAACTGAAAGATGTCGCGTTTAGAAAATCCCTGCTCGAAGGCGGCGCGGACGCGATTGCCAAATCTAACGATCCGATGATTACGCTGGCGCGGCGTGTCGAGCCTATTATCCGCGAACTCCGCGCCTGGAACGAAGAGAAAATCCTCAACGTCGAAGCGAGCGCGGGCGAAAAAATCTCCAAAGCACGGTTTGCGATTTACGGCAGAACGATTGCGCCCGACGCGAATTTCAATCTGCGAATCAGCTACGGCAGAGTCAAAGGTTACGAAGAAGACACGACGCTCGTGCCGTTCAAAACGACGTTTTTCGGGCTTTACGACCGTGCAGAAAGTTTCGGCGAAAAGCCGCCGTATGATTTGCCCGTTCGATATAAAGAAGGACGCGATAAATTGGATTTATCAACGCCTTTGAATTTCGTTTATTCGGCGGATACCATCGGCGGCAATTCCGGCTCGCCCGTCATCAATCGCAACGCCGAATTGGTCGGTTTGAACTTCGACAGCAACATCCAGAAACTTTCCAATCGCTACTGGTATATCGAAGAAAACGAAGGCTCGCGCGCCGTCGCGGTTCACAGCGCGGGAATTTTGGAAGCGTTGCGAAAACTTTACGACGCGCAGGATTTGGCGAAGGAATTGACGGGAAAATAAATTTGCCATTGTTACCGGAAATGCAGAAAACCGTGCGAAGTAATGGTGTGAAGACATATTTTACATCTTTAACCCCGTGCGGTTTTCCGCGTCATTCTACAAGATAATCTGCAATAAAAATTCCGTCCGGCGTTCCGTAATATATGTTTCTTTATTTTGCAAACTCTTTTAAACTTAAATTGGAAAATCCGTCAACTTTGAGGAGTTATTGATAATGTTTAAATTTCGCATTATTTCGCTGATGCTGATGTTTTTTTTCGCGTCTGTCTACGTTTTCGCGCAAACACCCGATGAAAAAAAGGTCGAAAGGCGGAAGCAGCAGAACGCTCTGCTCGAACAGATTGCCAAAGATGCCGAAGCGTTGCGATTGCCGGAAAATCGCGCTCTGGTGCTGGCGAAACTCGCCGACGGTTTCTGGAATACTGACGAAAAGCGCGCCCGACAGTTATTTCAAGCCGCGATCAATGATTTGGTGACGGCGCAGACCGAAGTTGAAGCCGAGAAAAAACAGACTGGGAATCTTTACGGCTTGATTTACGGAACCGCGCCGAGACAGGAAATTTTGACGCTGCTTGCCAACCACGATGCCGAATTTGCACTCGACGCTTTTTATAAATCGCGTCCGGCAAAAATCGTGCAGTCCTTAGCGGAGGCGAATAATACGGAAAAGAAAGATACCGAAAGCAGTCAATATGCCTCGAATGAAATGAACTTCGAGCAGAGCCTGATCAGTAAAATGAGCGACCAAAACCCGCAGCGTGCGCTTAAACTCTTCCGCGAAAGCCTCGCCAAAGGCGTAACTTACGAAGCGATCAATCTACTCGAAAAACTGAAAATAAAAGACTTAGACCTGGCTAATCAACTCGCCGCCGAAATCGCCGACAAGCTGTTAGCGACCGATTTTGAAAAAGATTCGCAGGCGGCAAGCCTGACTTTATCTTTCATCGGCGAATACGGCAAAAAGTCCGAACCGAATACGAAAACCATTAAACTCGAAGAGAAAACTCTGCGCGATTTAACGGCGAAAATCGTCAAAAACATCTTAAAATCAGAAGAAGGAAGCGGCTACGAAGCGGAATATATTCTGCCGCTTATCGAAAAATACGCGCCCGAAAGTCTCGCCGCCGTTAAACGGCGCAAGGCGAAATACGACAAGGAAAATCAGCGCGAAGAATACGACGCTTACACTAAATTGATCGAAAGCAACCCGTCGCCGGAGAAACTTTTAAGCGAAGCCGATAAATTTCCCGACGAAATCAAAAGCCAGATTTATTATTCGGCGGCGGAAAAAATTGCCCAGACCGGCAACATTGAAGGAGCGAAGAAACTCATCGCGTCGAAACTGCCCGAAGGTGAAAGAGAAAGTTATTTGACGCAAATCAATTACAACCTGATTCAGCAGGCGATAACCGCCGAAAAATATGATGAAGCTGCGTTTTTAATCAACCAGATTCCGGTGGAAAACTCACGATTTTATTTTCTCATTCAACTGGCGACGACGATTTATCAAAAAAATCCGGCGGAAAATAAAACGAAGGCTTTAAGTGTGCTTAATCAGGTGCGTTCAATGATTCCGCAGTCGGCTGAAACGCTCGAGGACATTTCGCTTTTAATGCAGATGGCGGCGACGGTGGCGGAAATTGACGCGGAACAGGCATTTCCGATTCTCGAAAGCCTGACTTACCAGATGAACGAATATATCGAAGCCGCCGCGATTGTCGGCAAATATCGCAGCGACGGCAGCGTTCGGCGCGGCGAAATTATCGTTAATTCATACGGTTCAGTCGCCGGTTTAAATAGTCTGACGCAGGTTTTGACGACGCTCAAAAACAAGGATTTCGGACGTGCGACCGCGTTCGTCAGCAGTTTTCAACGCCCGGAAGTGCGCGTCAGTCTCGAGATGCAACTGATTGATAATTCTTCTGTTGCCGATACGCCGGTCGGGATTGGCAGTAGTAACGTGTTGGTCGGCAAATCGCAGTAAAATCGGATTTATAATTAGAGATTTGCGAAAATTATCGTTTATTGCTTGTCCCGTTCGTAATACTCTGTTTGCGCCAAACGATTTTCACGTCCGACCCGATGGAGTTTTTGAAAATTATTACGGAAAATATTGCGGGAAAAAGATTTGTCCTTGAAATCTTAAATGCAGAGAAAAGTTTATGAGTCAGGAAACACAACCGATCCGAATCGAAACCGGCGAAGAAGTGGCGTTTGAATTGATGAAATTCATCGCCGGGAAGGAAAATAAACAGCTCGCGCAGGAAGAAGTGCGCGATTATTTACCTGAACTTGTTCGTCGAATGCGCCGCAGCGGTTTATGACGGCGAGAGAAATGCGGAATAGGCAATGAGCGAAAATACAGTTAATTCATCCAAAGCTCCCGAACCGGTCGGGCTTTATCCGCACGCGCGAAGAGTCGGAAATCTGTTATTTCTGTCGGGCGTTGGTCCGAGGGAACGCGGCACGAAAACGATTCCCGGCGTTGAAACAAACGAAAACGGTGAAATCGTCTCATACGACATTGAACTTCAATGCCGCTCGGTTTTTCAAAACGTCAAATTTATTTTGGAAGCTGCCGGTTCATCGTGGAAAAAAATCGTTGATGTCACAGTTTTTTTGACGAATATGAAAGACGATTTTCAAACTTATAATCGAGTTTACGCCGAGTATTTTGCCGAAAATCAACCGTGCCGAACGACGGTTGAAATAAATTGTTTGCCGACACCGATTGCCATTGAATTGAAGGTGATTGCGACGATTGATTAAATTTACATTTACAAAAGACGCGAAGATTTCACGAAGTTTTTAAGATTTATTTTTAAAAATGTCTTTCTTTATGCTTTCTTCGCGTTACTTCGTGGATAATAAAAATATGAAATACGTCGCATTTCTGCGCGGCATCAATGTCGGCGGGAAAAATAAAATTAAGATGGAAACCCTGCGCGAAGTCTGTATTTCGCTCGGATTTCAAAACGTCAAAACTTACATCAACAGCGGAAATATCATTTTTGAAACGGCGAAAACCGACGATAAAAAAATTGCGGCAAAGATCGAAGGCGCGATTGAAAAAGAATTCGCGCTGAAGATAAAAGTTATCGTGCGGATGATGGCGGAAATTGAAAACATCATCGCAAATAATCCGTTCGCCGGACAGTTTGAAAACGATAAAGATTTGCACGTTTTCTTTTTGGATGAAGAATTACCGGACGAAAAACGCGAATTGCTGCTTTCAAACAACAACCAAAATGAAATGTTCGCCGTGCGTAATCGTGAGATATTTTGCCTTTTGCGCGTCAGCGTTTTGGATAGTTTGATGGGCAAAGATTACATCGGTAAAAAACTGAAAGTTTCGGCGACGGCGCGAAATTGGCGAACGGTAAATAAAATTACGGAGATGTAAAACTATGCCTATTCAAAGACCTTTTAATTTCAAACAATGGATTGACGAACATCGTCATTTGCTGAAGCCGCCGGTTGGAAATCAGTGCGTTTACGACGCGGAAGATTTTATCGTGATGGTCGGCGGCGGACCGAATTCGCGCAAGGATTATCACTGGGACGAAGGCGAAGAATTTTTCTATCAACTCGAAGGCGATATTGTCGTCAAGATTCAGGAAGACGGCGCAGCGGTTGACGTGCCGATTCGGGAAGGCGAAATGTTTCTCCTGCCGCCGCGCGTGCCGCACAACCCGATCCGCGGTTCAAACACGGTCGGTTTAGTCATCGAACGCAAACGGCACGGCGGTGAAAAAGACGGCTTGCTTTGGTTTTGCGAAAACTGCAACGAAAAACTTTACGAAGAATACTTTGAACTGACCGACATCACGACGCAGTTTCAGGGCGTTTTCAAACGCTTTTATGAAAGCGAAGATTTACGAACGTGCAAAAACTGCGAAAGCGTAATGATGCCTCCCGATTGAGAACGGATCATTGCTATCCTCAACCGAATTTCCTTCTGATATTTATAATTGAATTTAGATAAATTTCGTGTTTTACAAAGTTCCAGACTGTCTATAACAGCAACCGATTTTTGGCTTAAGATGTTATTCTCGACTTCATAAAATTTTGCTGCCGAACCAAAACTCGCCCGAAAATAATAGGATTGGGAAAAATGACATTTTCTCAATCCTATTATTTTTTAATCGAAACTCCATAAACCCCTAAAAGAAACATAAAAATTGTCAAACAGGTAAATTCCTTTCGCAACAAAAACGATTATTCATTGCTTTTTTCCATAAAATTGTTTTATATTAATAACTACCTTTGTTCAGTGCAAAATCTGGACTCGATCTTCCACCTAATAACCATCCAATTCAGCAAACAAAAAAAAGTATGAGTTCATTCTTTAAATCAAAAAAAACTATAAATTCGTTTAAATCTTCTACTCGCACAATGACGCTCTTCGTCGCTTTTAGTGCGATTTTTATTTTATTTTCGAGCTTTTTTCTGCCGTTACCGACAGCGGACAGAAAATCCGCCCTGCCTTTT
>JAYVGL010000002.1:0-14308 GCA_043772175.1 Pyrinomonadaceae bacterium
CATCGTGTAATCTCCTTTTTCTGAGCAGTTTTTTCTGTAAAATTATTCTACTCATTTTTGGGAGATTACATAAATCTCAACTCAAGACTCAGGTTAACAGAAGGATTGGATATGACGAATAAACGAATTGCTAGATATTCAATTTATTTTGGTTCGCAGGTTTATTACAACGGTGTTGATGCCATTGCTGGGGCTTTAGACACTTTCATTCACGAATTGACGCATGTCTGGCAGGGTCATAATGAAGGAGTAGTATTTTTCAATTATATGGTTCGGTCATTGGCGGCACAGGCGCGGGCAATTATTTCTCACCTTGACAGAAATATGGCTTATGAATACGACACTAACAATTATCTGAAGTGGTCTGATTACAACCCGGAGCAACAGGCAAGTATTGTCGGACAATGGTTTAGTTGGAATCCCCTTGTAGTTAAGAATGCGGGCAGTATGTCATCTCACGACCCGCGATATGTTTATATCGAAAAGGTAATCAGAGCTGGTAATCCGAATGCGCCCGATATTCCTTCCAACCAGCCGCCTCAGGCAGTGCCGCCGGGATTTTCAGCAACGGTTCAAACCTACCAAAGAATGTTAATTAAAAAAGGCTGTCAAATTAAGGATGACGGATTTAACGGTAAGCAAACCGATAAAGCCGTCAGAGATTTTCAAACGCGTAACGGCTTAAGGGTTAATGGACACGTCGGTCCTAAAACCTTAGCGAAGCTAAAATAAACCGCTTTACGGGGGAAGGTCTATGAAAAAACTCCATCTGCTGAATATTCGTCCGCTAAACACGATTCTTTTGTTTCTGGCAGTGATGTGTTTTGTTTCGTGTCAGCCGCCGGGAGACGATTTCGTCCCTTTGCCGATGGACGGAACAACTGTTGAACCCCTTTACGATAAGGAGAATGTCATTCAAATTTATGATGACGAACAGATTCAATTGAAAATGTATGGACAATGGAGACCCTATGGTGGAGGGTTTTGGATGACTTTGAATATTACAAACAAGAGTTCAAAGAGTTTGGAAATTGATTCCGGCAAGTTCGACATTACAAGCACGTTCGATAAGAAAATAGAAAGCGACAAAAAACGGATGACGATTGAAGGTGGCAAAAGCGAAACTATGGCTATCGCTTTTGGAATGCCAGAAATGAAAGGCGAATATAAGCCGCAAAAATTTTATGTCGGCAACACACTCAACATAGATTTGCCGGTCAGTTTTGGGAAAGAACGTCAAGAGAGGATTTACAAATTTGCGTTCAAATATGATTATTACCAGCAACGTAATTCGAGCATAATACAAACGCGATTATATGAAAAAGCATTTGTGGATTGAGTTTATGTTGCTTACGTTATTTTTTTGCTTGCTTTCCTGTTCTCCCGCCGGCGGCGATTTTGTCCCGCTTTCGCAAGAAAATACGACCATTGAATCCTGTATTGAGAACGGCGAAAAAAAGGATGTTTTTCAGACCTACAACGATGAACAGGTTTTGTTTAAGGTGCGCGGAAAATGGGATGTTCGATTTGGAGGATCACGTTTTTACTTGGAGTTGACTAACAAAACTCAAAGAGATTTAGTAATTGAACCGAACAGTATCAGTTTTAATACTAATCTTGACGAAAAGATAGTCTCTGTCGGATTATCCCATACAGCAGCGAGCGGTCTGCCTGAGGGAAATTCAGGAAATCAAAAGTTGAAAGATGCCAAACTAGAAAATGGTCAAATCAAAATCAGAGCCGGACAAACCACCGAATTAGACACCGGATTTCGTTTAGAAATAAAAGAGTATTCAAAATCCAAAAACTACTTTTTAGGAAAAGAAGTAAGGCTGAATATTCCCGTTATGATTGACGGACAAGAAAAACTTTGCAAGTTTGCATTCAAATACGACGATTTTCAATAAAATTCACGTTCGCCAAAACTTGTAAAAGTTCCGCCTCTTCGCTTTCCGCAACCGTTCGCAAATCAATCGTAACTTTATCTTCCAAAATTCGCGTGATAACCGGCGGATCGGATAATCTCAATTTTTCCTCTAATTTGTCGGCGGATATTTCGGCGTGTTTGAGCGCGATTAACGTCGTCATCGGCTGAACGGTTGGCGCGGAACCACCGCCGATGACGGAATTTCCGGCGATGATTTCAAAGCGCAGATTCGCGTCTTCGCCAAAGTTTTCGGTAAATTTTTCGGCTCTTTCCTTTAATTCTGCGCTCGTCGTCGAAAGCATTTTCAAAACGGGAATTTCCGTTGAAGCGGTTTCGCGTCGAAATGATTCAAGCGTCGCTTCGAGCGCGGCGTAAATCGTTTTATCAACTCGCAAAGCGCGGTAAAGCGGATGCTTCCTGATTCGCTCGATGACTTCCTGCCGTCCGACGATCAAGCCGGACTGTGCGCCGCCAAGGAGTTTGTCGCCGCTGAACGAGACGACATCAACTCCGGCTTTGATTGAGTCGCTGATAATCGGTTCGTCGGTCAAACCGTATTTCGACAAATCGAAAAGTGCGCCCGAACCGGCATCTTCGTAAAGCAAGACATCGCGGCGGTGCGCGAGTTCGGCTAATTCTTTCAAATCCGGCGATTCCGTAAAACCGACGATGCGATAATTTGACGGATGGACTTTCAAGTATAATTTTGTGTTTTCATTCGTCGCTTTTTCGTAATCGGAAATTTTCGTGCGGTTCGTCGTGCCGACTTCGCGCATCGTCGTGCCGGATTGTTCCATCACGTCGGGAATGCGAAAATCGCCGCCGATTTCGACGAGTTCGCCGCGTGAGATAACGACTTCGCCGTCGCCCGCTAAAACTTTCAAGATTAAAAACGCCGCCGCCGCGCAGTTGTTGACGATCAACGCGCTTTCCGCGCCGGTCAATTCCGCCAAAAGCTGCTCGGCGTGTGCGCCGCGCTTGCCGCGTTTTCCCGTTGCAATGTCGTATTCGAGATTGCAGTAGCCGGAAGCCGTTTCAACCAAAGCCCGCCGCGCATTTTCCGAAAGCGGTGCGCGCCCCAAATTCGTGTGAACGATGACTCCGGTCGCGTTGATGACGCGCCGCAGATTCGTATTTTTTTCGGCTTGCCAAATCATTTCGAGATTTTCTTCCGCCGCTTTCAGCAAATCTTCGCGTGAATAGTTTCCGCCGCCATTCGATGAGCCGGACATTTTTCGGCGCAGCGAATCTATCGCCGTTCGCGCCAAAATCGTCAGATGCGGTCTGCCCGTTTCCGCCGAAATTCGTCCGGCGAACGGCGAGTGCAAAAGCGCGTCAATCGAAGGCAAAAGCCGCAGAATTTCGCGTTTGTCGTGGTCGTCCATAAGAACATCTTAACCGAAACATCCCGAAATTAAGGAATAATGAATGCTTTGAAGTTTTATTTTAAATGGAGAGTTTGAAAAAATGGCAACTTTAGGAAACACCTTCAACCGGCAAACACAAACTAAACAGGAAGAATCGGCGAGTCTCGACCAGCAGATCGCGCGGCTCGAAGACGACATCCGCAAACTGAAAATTGATTTCGACATTTACTTTAACAACGGCGCGAAACGTCCGCCGCTCGAAGCCAGAGCGCGACTCGACGCGAATTTAAAGCGGCTCGCCGACGACCGAAATTTGACCTTCGCCCAGCGTTATCAATTCAATATGATCGTCTCGCGCTTTACTTCCTACCGCGAACTGTGGCGTAGATTGTTGAAAAAACGTGGTGAAGAAATCGGTTAAATTGCCGGATTTCAACGGAAAATCGTAACTTTAACTGTTCGTCGTTCGGCAAAAAAACCTTCGTCCGAATAGCGAATAGTTCTGAATCTCAATTCTAATTTTATTCTGATAAATCAAACAAACTTCCTGTCCCGAATCTAATGCAAAGCTAACTGAAAAGATTTTTAATGTCGGCGGCGGTCAGTGATTTGAAAAACGAGGCTTCGGTGGAAATCAATTGACTGCTCAGATTGCGTTTGCGTTCCTGAAGAAGCAGAATTTTTTCTTCGACCGAATCGTGCAGCACGAATTTATAAACAAACACCGGCTTGTTCTGCCCGATGCGGTGCGTGCGGTCGGTCGCCTGCTGTTCGACCGCCGGATTCCACCACGGGTCAACGTGCAGAACGTAGTCGGCGGCGGTTAGATTCAATCCGACTCCGCCCGCTTTCAGACTGATTAGGAAAAACGGAATGTTCGGATTGTTTTGAAATTCGTCCACCTTTTCCTCGCGGTTTTTGGTTTTGCCGTCAAGATATGTATAGGGAATTTTTCGCGCCTTCAACTCTTTTTCGATGAGTTTAAGCATCTGCACGAATTGCGAAAAAATCAGGGCTTTGTGTCCTTCCGACTGCAAAGTTTCGATGGTTTCGAGGAGCATTTCCAATTTCGCCGATTTTCCCGTGTAGCTTTTTTCCACCAGAATCGGATGATTGCAGATTTGCCGCAATCGCAGAAGTCCTTCCAAAACCTGAAACCGCGATTTGTCCAAGCCCTCTTCATCAAACATTTTCAAAAGCAGCGAACGGTAATGATCGCGTTTCTCCAGGTAAAACTTGCGTTGTTTTTCGTCGGCTTCGCAAAAAATCTGGCGTTCGGTGCGCGGCGGCAAATCGGGCGCGACCTGTTCTTTGGTGCGGCGCAGAACGAACGGGTGAATCATTCGCCGCAACACTTTAACCGAATTTTCGTCCGCCTTTTTCTCAATCGGATTGGTGAAACTTTGCCGAAAATAATCGGCACTGCCGAGCAGTCCGGGATTCAGAAACGCAAACTGCGACCAGAGTTCGAGCGTGTTGTTTTCGACCGGCGTTCCGGTCATCGTCAAACGATGTTTTGCCCGCAAAAGGCGCACGGCTTTGCCCGTTTCCGCCAAAGGGTTTTTGACCGCCTGCGCTTCGTCTAAAATCACATAATTATATTCGCGCTGAACGAGCTTTTCGATGTCGCGCCAAATCAACGCGTAAGTTGAAACGACCAAATCGTAATCGTCAAAGTCGTCCAGATTCGTCGTGCGGTCGGGCGTGGAATAATCGAGAATTTTCAGATCGGGCGTAAATTTCGCCGCTTCGCGCTGCCAGTTGAAAACGAGCGAGCGCGGCACGATCAGCAAATTCCCGCCGCGCAGTTCGCCTTTTTCCTTGAGCGACTGCAAAAAAGCCAAGACCTGCACGGTTTTCCCGGTTCCCATATCGTCCGCCAGACAGCCGCCGAAACCGTATTCGTGCAGAAAATAAAGCCAGTCGAAACCGTGTTTCTGATACGGGCGCAACTCGCCGACGAAGTTCAACGGTAATTTGCGTTCTTCGATGCGGTCGAAATTTTTCAGTTTTTCGAGCTTCTCTTTAACTTCGCGGTCGGCGCGAACGGCTTGTTCGTTGTCGAAAAGCTGGTCGAGCAAAGTCAGATGATATTCGCCGAAACGCAGTTTTTCGCCGGATTCCGCGCCCAAGCCGAACAGATGTTTGTATTTTTCCATCCATTCCGGCGGAATTTCGCCGATTGAGCCGTCAGTCAATTTGATAAAGCGTTCCTTCTTGCGAACGGCTTTGCGAAAATCTTTCAGGGAAACGGCGATTTCGCCGAACTGCACGACGGCATCGAGATCGAACCAATCAATGCCGCTCGTAATGCCGAAAGAAATCGTCGGACGATTTTTATTGATGCGGACGTTTTTTAAATCTTCTTCGCCGAAAATCTCGAAACCTTCGGCGGCGAGCAGCGGAATATATTTCGTCAGAAAATCGAACGGGTGAACTTTCGCCCGCAGCAGGAAAAGGTTCGCGTCCGTCGTGCGTTTCGTGCCGAACCGCGCTTCGCCGAGCAACTCCCGACAATCGTTTTCAAACAGCAAATCGCGTCGGAAACGATATAAAAAACCGCTTGCAGCATCGCGCCGAATCGCGTCCGGCGCGGGATTTTTCTCCGGCGCGGCTTCCAGATGTCCGTAGCCGAAACGCAGCTCGATTTGCAGGTTCTCGCCTTTTTCCTTCAAATAGAGACGCGGCACGATTTGCTCGTAATCCAAATCCTGCCATTTAATCGCTTCGCCCGAAATCCGGTAGTTTTCCGCCAGATTCGGCAGAAACTTTTCCCAGAAAAAAACTTCTTCCGCCGCTGGAACTTTCAAGTTGGCGTTGGCTTTCAGTTTTTCAAAAATATACGCGCTGTCGGAAAGCCCGAAAATCTTTTGCCCCGCGATCAGCCACAGCGGATTTTGACTTAAAATCTCGGCGGTTTTCAACTGCGCCCGCTCTTCCGCGTCGCCCAGCACAATTAGCGAACGCAAAGATAATTCGTCGTCGGTGCGTTCCAAATTAAATTCGATGCGTCCGGTTTCGTAGTAAATTTTCAGCGGATATTTGAACGGCGTAATCGCCGAACCGCGAAAAAACGGGACATCGCCGAGCAAGCCGACGAATGTTTCAAAGCTGAACCCGTAACTGCCCAAACCATAGCCGTTGGCGAACAATTTAAGCAGCGATTTTTGCTTTAATTCCAGATTGACGAAACTCTGATCGTTCCAAAAAGACGGCGGCGAAACTTTTTTGGCAAACTGCGTTAGATTTCGGTCTAAAATTATTTGTTTGATTTGTTCCTGATCGCGCCGCATTTCGTCCGGGAAATAATAGGCGGGCAATTGAAAAGGAATAACCGACCAGCGGGCGTTTTCCGATTGCAGAGAAAACAGCAGAAGGTTGTCCGCCGTTTTTTTGGTTTTACCGCTCAAGACCGTTTCGAGCGTGCTGCGCCAATCGGGAAGCGGATTGAATCGCAGGTGATTTTCCAGATGCAGAGCCGCCGCGATTTTGTGTTTACAGATGGTGTTCGTGTCGCCGTGCGAATGCGGGCAATCGCAGTCGGCGGCGTATTCGCCGTCTTCGAGAAAAATTTCGACGCTGTAATCGCGTGTTCCGCGCACCGTGTAACGGGCATCTTCCGCGCTGAATTTCAGCAGACGACAGCGATTCCAGGCGTTGAAATAACTGCGTCCGCGTTTGACGATTTCCGAATCAGCGAGTTCCAGTAAATAACGGGCTTTGAACTGTGCGAGCGACGTAAATTCGTGAAATGAATTCATAATGCGGCGAAAGAAACTTGACAGCAAATTATATCAAAATCCTCAAGAAACCATTTCAGGAAATTTTCGCCCACGAAATACACGGAAGGCACGAAATTTTTTTGAAAAGAATTTTTAGTTTATTTCGTGTATTTCGTGAGCGGAAATCTCTTTTGATATGTCGGTAAATCGGTTGTCAAAAAATAGAAAAGCGACTCCTAAAAAAGAAGCCGCTTTTCTGGAAAACGCTGTCCGGCTTCTTCAAAAAAACCGAAAGCGGCAAAATGATTCGGTCTTATTCGTCAACGCGCAGGACGTTTTCCGCCTGCGGTCCTTTGGGACCGTTAGTTACTTCAAACTCGACATCCTGCCCCTGCGTCAGCGTTTTATAGCCGTCGCCGGAAATCGCGCTGTAATGCACGAAAATATCCTGTTCGCCGGGCTGTTCGATAAACCCGTAACCTTTTGCGTTGTTAAACCATTTGACCTTACCGATTGTTTTTGACATTTTACTCCAATTCCTCCTACAAACTTCAGTGAATTTAATTTTCGTCCCATAGCCGAAAGCGTTTCTCAAAAAACATTTGAACAAAATACACGCTTCGATAAATCCGAAAACTTCGGATTATTTAACGCGGATTACCGGAAATGTAAGAAAATTCATTTTCTAATAAGTAGAAAATCTTAAACTGCAAGATTTCGGGGCTGATTTTTCGTTGTTTTTTTGAATGGAACGAAGGAAAATTTAACTCGAATCGGTTGCGGCTGTCAAGAATAGTTTCACACTTTTTTATTATATTCGAGGCGCAGCCGAACAAAATTGACATCAAACAGCCGATAAACGAAGATAAAGCATAAAAATTATGAGCGATTACGGCGCAAAATCCGCGCTTTCCTACAATGAGTACTTGAAAGTTCCCGAACTGATCGGATTGCAGAAAAGTCTGTCCGAACCCGTCAGCCACGACGAATTATTATTTATCGTCATTCACCAAACTTACGAACTGTGGTTCAAGCAAATTCTGCACGAAATTGACGCGAGCCTCGAATGGCTCAAAGAAGACCGCACTTTTCGCGCCAATCACTCGCTCAAAACCGTCGCGGCAATCGGCAAAGTCGTCGTCAGTCAGATTCATATTTTGGAAACGATGGCGCAAATCGGCTTTCTCGAATTCCGCGACAAACTGAATCCGGCGAGCGGTTTTCAATCAACGCAGTTCCGCGAAATCGAATTTGTTTCGGGAGCCAAAGACGAGCAAATGCTGGCTCATTCGGCGCACGACCGATTCGCTTTTGAAAGATTATCAAGAAGATTCGCCGCGCCGAGTCTGGCGGACGAATTCTGGAATCTGCTGCAAAGAAAAGATTTCAAAGTCGAAACCGAAGAGGAGAAAATCGAAACCATCGTCGAAATTTTGCGAACGCCGGAAAAACACGCCGATTTTTTTATAATGCAGGATTTGCTCGTCGAACACGACGAAAATATCGCGTTGTGGCGCTACAATCACGTTCTGATGGTGGAACGAATGCTCGGAATGAAGCGCGGCACGGGCGGCTCCGAAGGCGCGGGTTACTTGCGGACGACGCTTTCCAAAAAATTCTACCCCGAACTCTGGGAAGCGCGGACAAGGCTGTAAAACGAATTACGAATTTCAAATTACGAACAAAAACAATTATATATTTAATGCAACAGGCATTCGTAATTCGTAATTTGAAATTTGTAGTTGACCAAATATGAATCAAAAAACACTGATCGGCGGTTTGATCGCTTTGGCAATCGTTATTTTGCTGATAATCGGCTGCGTCTGGCTCGTTAAAAAAGGATGGCAAAGCGTAACGAATACAACTGAAACGACGCAGCCGACGACTGCGCCGCAGGGACAAAACCCGAACGCTCCGGTAACGAACGTCGAAGAAGCGCAGCGAATTTATCTCGCCTTCGGCAATCCGTCGAACGCCACCGGCAGCACGTCGAACGCCGACAATTATTTGATGGTCAACAACGCTTATGCCCTTTCGTATAACAACAGTCGCGGTTCGGCGAACTGGGTTTCGTGGCGCATTTCCGCCAGCGATTTCGGGCAGGCGGAACGTCAAAACGATTTTCGCCCCGACCCGAATCTACCGAAGAATTTCACGCGCATCACGCCGTCCGATTACGTCGGCAGCGGTTTCGACAAAGGACATCTCTGTCCGAGTGCCGACCGTTCCAGCAGTGAGGAAGCCAACAGCGCGACGTTTTTTATGACGAATATGGCTCCGCAAACGCCGGATTTAAATCGCAATGTCTGGAACGACTTTGAAGGTTACTCGCGCGATTTGGTGAAAAAACAAAATGTTGATTTATACGTCGTCGCCGGCTGCTACGGCGAAAAAGGTAAGTTAAAAAAGAAAGTAAGTGTTCCGACCAACTGCTGGAAAATCATCGTCGCCGTCCCGTCGGGCGCGGACTTCTCCGTCGTCAATCAAAACACGCAGGTTACGGCGATTGATATGCCGAACATCGCATTTCCCGCCAAAACCGACTGGCGCAAATACCGCACGACGGTGCGTGCCGTCGAACAAAAAACTAATCTCAATTTATTATCGAACCTGCCGCAGAGTTTGCAGGACACGCTTGAAACAAAAGTGGATAACAAATAATCTGAATGTTTGGTGATTATCGAACCAAAACTTGAATGCTTGTAATAACTTAAGGAAAATCATTATGGCAAATGTTACCTATCTAAAAACTGTCTCGGATAGCAATTTGAGGGTCGTCATTCAGCGTATTGCAAATCTTTTGGATAAAGACATTACTGTTCATTCCGGCAACCGTCCGGTGAGCCAACAGGTTAAAGGCAGCAGTTCAAAAAGTTTGCATGTGGCGAAGAGAGCGGCAGATTTTCACATTAAAGGTATGACCGATACGCAAGGATTCACTTACTTCAAACTAAATATGAATCAAATCTTTGATCAAACCGAAGCGTGGGAAGTCATTCAACACAGACCTGGCGGCGCAACGGAAGGACCTCATTTGCATATCGGACGCTATGGAAATGACAAAAGAGGCTACGTTCAATTTAAGCAAGACGGATTGGAATACGGGAAGAAGTATAACGTAGAAACTGTCCCTTTTACATCGCCAAATGGAACACCTGTTCAACCCGAACAAGCATTAAATATAACAAACGCCGGTGCAAACGGCTCTCCGGCAAATGTTCTAGAATCTGTCGGTAAATACGGAAAAAATCAAATTAACGATGTATTAATGGTGCAGTATCTTTTGAACTTGGCAAACCGAAATATGACGGAAGCCAATATGCAATTTCAGAAATTTAGTTCAATCGTCCAAAACGGAATTTGCGGCGAAGATACGATAGAAGCGATTATGATTTTCCAGCGCGATATAATGGGTTGGAAAGAACCGGACGGGTTAGTTGAGCCGGGCGGCAAAACACTACAGATGCTTTATATTGCCGCTTATAATCCGTCGGATGAAACTCTCCAAAAATTAAACCGTGCCAAAATAATGATACCGGAAGTAAATTTTCAAGATTGGAATGGTGTTTTGGCTTGGGGAAACTACAAAAAAAGCCCACACATTACTGATGCCTTTATATCCAAGACTATGAGAATTTGTCAGGAATTAGACATCAAAAATCCAAGCTGGCTAATGACAGTGATGGCTTTTGAAACTGAATACACATTTGCACCCAACAAGCCAAACAGAGCAGGAAGCACAGGAACGGGACTGATTCAGTTTATGAAAGAAACTATTGACGGGCGCGTTGATAAAAAAACAGGTAAATTTCATCCGGGAATAGGAGCGAAACTAGGAATTACTCACTCGCAATTAGCAGGGATGACAGCAGAGCGTCAGCTAGATGTCGTCAAAGCCTATTTTCAGCAATTCGGAAGCAAACCGACTCAAGCCAAAGATGTTGACGATTTATATTTTCTCGTGCTGAATCCAGTATCGTTCGGTAAACCGGATGACGACACGGTTTTTCAACCGGGAACAGAAACATACAGTAAGAATAAAGGACTTGATACAAATAGAGATGGGCGCGTAAGTATATCGGAAACTGCTCAGAAAATCAGGGCGGCTTATCAGGAAGGACTTGCCAAATACGGACTCAAAATCAAATAAAGTTTTGTAGATTTACAAATTGAGGGAATGTTATGAAATATTTTTTGAGAGTTTTTCTATTATTGTTTTTATTGGGAACACCTTTCGTTTCATTTGCCCAGAGAAAGCCCACATTTGTTACCCGTGAATTTCGCCTTATAAAGCGAGCCAGAGATGTTTTCGCTCCGGCGGCAAACCAGCAAATTAGACTGAAATTTACTAACAAGCCTCAACTGACACTAACCGCTTACACCAACTCTCAAGGCGTTGTTAAATTCAGGTCTTACCGCTGTAAGGACACCGATTATGATGGAGAACTTATCTTCAATTCAACCACTACAAAGAGCATCTTAAGAATTCCAATTGATTTAGGATGCGGCACAGAGGATGCTTATCCAGAGGGCTACATTTACGGAGTTTATTTGATGGAGGATGGAAAACTTATTGCCAACGACATTTTCGTAAAAGATTTTTCCTGCCCGAAATGTAAAAAGATTAGGTAATGATATGCGACGAAATATATTAATCCTTTTGTGTTTTGTATTTTTGAGTTTATTTTGCACGGTGCAAAGCATATGCGCTCAAAAAAATTTGCTGTCTGTCGTGAATAAATATATCGGTGAGCAGGAAGATTCAATACAAGCCTCCGAACCTCCTAAAACTCGAAAGGTTATTCAGGCTGATCTGGACGGCGACGGCGATAAAGATGCCGTTGTCAAATATATGCTTGAAGGTTTTGGAGGAGGAAATAATTGGGCGCAGATGCTTGCCGTTTTCAGGAATGACAAAGGCGTTTACAAATTCGTTACGGAAGATTCGATTGGCGGAAAATTATTAGAGAAGTCATTTACACTAAAAAAGGTTGTTAATCGAAAAATCTATTTAGACATTCTATTCTGTCCTGAAATATCGCAGGGAATTTGCGAAAATCCGAAAAAAGGGCGAGCGGCTTTTGTTTTTCGCAAAGGCAAACTTCAAAAGCTACAAATTTAAGAGTGTGTTGGAAAAGCACAGACAAACTGATTAAGATGCGAATATGAATCAAACACTTTCCAAGGAAATGCAGCAGCACACCTACGCGATTATGAACCGCGTCGAAGATTCACATTGGTGGTATGTCGGGCGGCGAGCGATTTTGGAATCTTTTTTAGAAAGAATTAGTGCGGCACTCAGGACTCAGGACTCAGGACTCAAAATTCTGGATGTCGGCTGCGGCACGGGCGGCAATCTCGAAATGCTGGAGAAATTCGGGGCGGCGGAAGGCGTTGATGTCTCCGACGACGCGCTCGAATTTTGCCAATCGAAAGGTTTGACCGTGCATAAGGGTTTGGCGGAAGCGTTGCCGTTTGAAGACGAGAGTTTCGATGTCGTTACCGCACTCGATGTCGTCGAACATTTGGACGATGATGTTGCCGGACTCAAAGAAATGTATCGCGTTACCAAAACGGGCGGCAAAACTTTGATTTTCGTTCCCGCGTTTATGTGGCTGTGGGGCGTGCAGGACGACGTTTCCAATCACCGAATTCGCTACACTAAAAAGCAGATTGTCGAGCGGTTGGGAAAATCGGGCTTTGAAATCGAACGCGCCACTTACGCCAACATCACGTTTTTCGCGCCGATTCTTGGCGGCAGAACTTTGATGAGAATCACCGGTATTAAACCCGAATCCGAAAACAACGTCAATATCTCCGCGCTCAACGGCGTGTTCGGCAAAATTTTCAGCTCTGAAAAATTGTGGCTCAAAAAATTTAACATTCCCTTTGGGGTTTCAATCGTTGTAGTTGCAAAAAAAGTTTAGCGTTGACGAACCAAAATTTTAGGATTCCCGGCACGATGCTTGCTCTGTCCCCATTAACACATCGGAGAAACTTCTTTGTGAAATCAATAAGCGCAGAGTTTGCGCGAAGTAAAAACAGGTTTAGGGAGAAAAAAGATGAAAATTTTAATGAAAGGCGGAATTTTAGCATTTGTGTTCGGTTTAATGTTTATCAGCGTTGACACCGCCAACGCACAAAACAGGGGAAAGCAAAAAGAAGCACGACGTGAACACCGCGAAGAAATTCGGGACGCACGACAAGATCGCCGAAGGGACATCAGAAACGGGCAAAGCCGTCGTGAGGCAAACAGAGAGTTTCGTGATGAGCGACGCGATGTACGACGCGGTGATAGAAATGAGACTGGTCGTCGCGTAAATCGCGGTTATTATGTCAGCCGCAACCGTCGCGCTTATCCGCAAAACTACCGCGTTTATTACCGCAACGGTCGTCGTTACGTTCGTAGCTACTAAAATTTAAGAAGGTTGAGCAAAAAAATAAAAAAGCCGTATCCGAATGATGCGGCTTTTTTATTTTTAATTTACTCAACCGCTTTGAGTTCCAGCGTTCGAGAGATTCTATCCAAATTTAAACTTCGCGCTGAAGCGTTGAAGATTTCGCGGTAAGTTCCGCCTGCTTCGTATAGTTTTTCGTGCGTTCCGCTTTCAACGACGCGACCCTCCTTCAAAACGAAAATTATATCCGAATCAATAATCTGCGAAATGCTGTGCGAAATAACGACGGTCGTCCGATTTTCCTTGATCGCGTCGAGGCTGTTTTTAATTTGCTCGGTCGCAATCGCGTCTAAACTGGCGGTCGGTTCGTCGAGAAAGATCACCGGCGGATTTTTTAGAAAGAGTCGGGCGATGGCGATGCGCTGCTGCTGTCCGCCGGAAAGTTGTTGCGCGTCGGTTTGATAGCCGTTGGGCAACTGCACGATTTGGTCGTGCAGATACGCATCTCGGGCGGCTTTTTCGACTTCTACAAAACTCGCCTTCATACTTCCGTAACGAATATTTTCTTCAATCGAGCCGCGAAATATATGATTTTTCTGTAAGACGAGTCCGATTTTTCGGCGCAAAAGATGCGTTTCATAACCGGCTAAATCGTTTCCGTCAAGCGTAATTTCGCCGCTCGTCGGCGCGTAAAATTTGCATAAAAGATTGAGCAAAGTTGATTTTCCCGCGCCCGAAAGTCCGACGAAAGCGACGGTTTTGCCCGCCGGAATCGTCATATTAACATCGAACAAAGCCTGCGTTCCGTTCGGATAAGTGAAGTTGACCGCTTTTAATTGAAACTCGCCTTTTAAGTTTTCCGTCGTAATCGCGCCGCTTTCTTCAATCGCCGAA
>JAYVGL010000003.1:0-4378 GCA_043772175.1 Pyrinomonadaceae bacterium
GAAGCGACCGCGCGCGGCGAAGAAGTCATCAGCATCGGCAGAGGCGACAACAGCAAAAATCCGCTCGGCAAAAGTCCCGAACAAGCGACGCGTGAAATAAACGCCACCGAAGATTTACGTCAGACGATGGCGAAGCTCGACGATTACGACCGCAATGGCGTGCCTTTTTATATGGGTTTGGGTTTATATTCGGGCGACCGCATTTATAAACAAAATCTTCTGCCGATTTATTTCAGCGTCATCGAACAACGCTTTAAAGGTCCGACCGTGACGCGCGTTCAGAACGAATTGAAAAAATTTGCCGCCAGTCCGAACCTCGGCAATCCGAGTCAGTTATCGCCGCAGGAAGAGGAAAACCTCGGCAAAAATTACGATTTGCTGAAAGCCTATCTGATGCTTTCAAACGATTACAAGGACAAAGCCAACGCCACCGATATTTCAAACGCGTTCAAAGATTACTGGACAGCCGAATCGAAACTGCCTGCCGAATTTGGCGGAACGGCACAGCAGCAATTGGAATTTTGGGCAAAACAATCCGACCGCGAACAATTTCCGCGCATCAGTTTGGACGCGAATCTGGTTAAAGCGACGCGCGAAAAATTAAAAGCGTTTCCGCCGGTTCTGCGCTACTACAAGCGCAAAGCGGCAGAGATTTCCAAGCAGATTGACGAAAAATTCGGACCGACCAACGCGCAGTTAATTTTGGTAAATAACAGCGCGGATGCCACTTTTATCGAAGGCAGTTACACCGTTCCGGGCGCATATACGCTCGAAGGTTATAAGCTGATGAAAACGGCGATTGCCGAATCGGATAAAGAATTAGGCGTTGACGATTGGGTGATGGGTGAACAAGGCAAATCCGGCATCGCGCAGTCAACCGATGCCGGAAAACTTGAAGAATTTTATCTGCGCGATTACGCCCAGCACTGGAAAAATTTCGTCAAAGGCATCAACGTCAAACCGTATAACAAAAATACCGCCAAAGATGCGCTCCAGCAGTTTTCCGATGTCAGTTCGCCGATGAAAATTTTAGCCAGACAGATCGCTTTGAATACTAATTTCTCAGCCAAACCCGTCGCTGCCGGCTGGTGGGAATGGATTACGAGTTTCGGCGGCAAAAAGCCGGTTGCCAACACCGGAGGAAACACGGTGGTCGAAAAAGAATTTCTGCCGCTTCACACCTTTGTCGGCGATGGAGTTAAACCGAACGCGCCGATAGATCAATATCAGGGCGAACTCGGAAAAGTATCGAACGGTTACAGCAAACTTTCGATCACGGAAATAAACCAGCTTTCGCAGGATTTGGCGAACGACAACGACAAGAAATTCCCTGAACTGCGACAGGCGAACACGAAAATTACCGGACTGCTCGCCACGTTTAATGCGACCCCGACCGGACAGGAAATAGCGACGCTTTTGAAAAAGCCGCTCGACAATTTGAATTTCCTGCTCGGCGCGGACGCGCAGACGCAGCTCGACAAAACCTGGAAGGAGCAACTTCTGCCGCAAGCCAAAGAAATCGAAAAAGGCTTCCCGTTTGAAGACACCGCAAATGAAGCGGACATCAATAAATTAACGTCTTATCTGAATCCTGTGAACGGAACTTTCTCGAAGTTTTACGACGAACAGTTGAAGAAAAACTTCGACGGAAATCCCGGACAACTGAAAATGAAGGAAACCAGCACGACCAAATTCAGCGATGAATTCGTTGCTTATTTAAACAAAGTGCTGCTTTTGCGTGAGGCTCTGTATCAGAAAAACGCGACACCGGGTTTTGAATACGAATTCAAATTACTGCCGGTCGCCGACTCCTTGATCGAAGTAACGATTGACGGGCAAAAAATCACTTCCGAAGGAACCGGCGCGGCGAAATTCAAATTCCCCGGCTCCGGCGCAGATACCGGCGTGTTGATGAGTTTCGCTTCGACCGGCGGCACGTCTTCGACTTCGGGAACGACTCCGGCGAACGCTTCGACGGCAAATACGGCGGCAAATACGGCGACGACCGGCAATACGAATTCGGCAAGTAAATTCTTGCAGTCGAACACCAATTCGTCGTCGAGCAGTTCGTCGAGTTCCGTCATCAAACGTCCGGGAACTTGGGGATTGTTCAAGTTTTTCTACGAAGGCGACCCGCAAAAATCGCCGACCGGCGGCTATTCTCTGACTTACAAACTCGGCGGCAAAACCGTTTCGGCAGTCATCACGCCGAGCGGCGGCGATTTGTTCGACAAGGAATTGTTCCGAACGATGCGCGCGCCGGACAAGTTTTTGAAATAAATTTATAAAAAGAGGAATGAAATAATTTCGTTGTAAAACGAAAAGCGAAAAAGTATGAACGAAGCGAAAACACAACTCGATGAGGGAAATTTGAGCGGCGCGGTGGAAGCGGCGTTGAACGTCGTTAAAAAAAGTCCGACGAATGTGCCGGCGCGGACTTTTCTTTTTGAACTCGCGTGTTTTTCCGGTGATTGGGAACGCGCCGAGAAACAGCTTGACGTGATCGGGCATCAAGATCACGCGGCGATGATCGGCTCCTTGATTTTCCGTCAGAATCTGAAAGCCGAACGCGACCGTCTGCGGCTTTTTTCCGACAGTCAAAAGCCGGAATTTATAATGCCGCCGCCGGATTATGTTATCGGACTGCTGACGGCGAACAATCGTCTGCGCGAAGGCAACGCGGCGGAAGCAAGGGAAATTCTCGACCAAATCGAAAACGAGCGTCCGGCGTTCGCCTGTAAAATTAATGGTGTCGAAGCCGAAGATTTCCGCGATTATAACGATCTGACGAGCTGTGTTTTTGAAGTCATCGTCAAAGATACTTACATCTGGCTGCCGATGGAACAAGTCGAAAAAATCGAATTCATCGCGCCGAAATCGCTGCGCGATCTGTTCTGGATTCAGGCGAAGGTCGAAACCGTCAACGGCACGAACGGCGAAATGTTTTTCCCGTCGCTCTACGCCAATTCTTTCAAAAGCGACAACGATCAAGTGCGGCTCGGCAGAATGACCGACTGGAAGGATTTGGGCGAAGACGTTTATATCGGCGAAGGAATGCGGATGTTTTGGTCGGAAGGCAAAGACAAGCCGATTCTGGAATTGAATGAAATCGAATTTATTCACGCAGAAGAAATGGAAGAAATCGAAACAGTTGAAGACAACTCTGAGAAAGAATCATAAACGGTGGGCGGGCGGCTGAACAGGGTTGAAAAGTCCCACTTGACGGATACATTTAATTTCAAACAATTTAAGGAGATTTTTCGATGGCAGAGATTGAAGCGGTTCCGCCGGTATTAAATTTTGAAGCGTTGATGCAGCCGATTTCCGAAGAGAAACCTTCGGGCGAAAGTCAACAGTATTCGGGACTCTACGACGAAATCCGCGAATCGCGGCGGGCGGATGAAAATCTGGCACAGGGACAATGGCAGACCGAGTTGAAAGTCGCCGATTTCCGGCAGGTTATCAGGATAGCGGTTCCCGCGCTCGAAACGCAGACCAAAGATTTGCAGATCGGCGTGTGGCTTTCCGAATCGCTCGTCAAAGAACACGGTTTTACGGGTTTGCGCGACAGTCTGAAATTGCTTAACAGCTTGCAGGAAACTTTTTGGGAGACGATGTTTCCCGAAATTGACGAGGGCGATATGGAAGGTCGCGCCAACGCACTCGAATGGATAGACGGGCAAGCCTCTTTTGCGATTAAAGAAGCGAAAATTACCGCCGGCGCGAGTTACAGTTTTTTTGATTACGAAGATTCAAAAAAATTTGACATTCCTGAAAACCTTGATACTCTTGATTCAACCGACCAGCAGAAATACCGTGAACTGTCCGCGCAAGCCGAAAAGGAAAATCGCGTCACCGCCGACAAATGGCGGAAAGCGAAAGCCGCTTCGCGTCGGGCTTTTTACGAACAGTTGTCTTTCGACCTCGGCGAATGCTTTGCGGAACATAAAGAATTAAACCGCGTTATTGAGGAAAGATTCGACCGCAATCAAATGCCCGGAACGAGCCAGTTGAAGAAGGCACTCGACGATATTCAAACGCTCGTCAAAAGATTACTCGAAGAAAAACGCGCCGAAGAACCTGACGAAGCCGACGAAATACCGGCGGAAACGGAGCAAACCGAAGACGGCGAAGCGGGCGCGGCAGTCGGCGTAAAAACTGTAACGGTCGCCGCCGGAGCGATTCAGAGCCGCAAGGACGCGCTGAAAAGGCTCGCCGAACTCGCCGAATACTTTCGCAAATCCGAGCCGCATTCTCCGCTTTCTTACTTGATTCAGCGGGCGGTTAAATGGGGCGAAATGCCGCTCGAATCGTGGCTTCAGGACGTTATCAAAGACGAAGCGGTGCTTTTCCAATTGCGGCAAACTCTCGGATTCAA
>JAYVGL010000004.1:0-10770 GCA_043772175.1 Pyrinomonadaceae bacterium
ATCAATTCGGGCTTTTAGTCTTAGATGACATGAGGCTATTTGCTTCAGCGTTGAACTAACTACACGATAGTCAAGTCTAATTGTGAACGACTACTTATCCAAAACTCCTTCAATCTTAATTTTAAGACTTATCAATTTTAATCAAGTCGCAAACTAAATAACGGCAAAGCCTTTATCTAAAGCCGCGATCAGCTCGTCAACATTATCTTTCGTGGAATTGAGCATCATTCCCGTCCTGATAACATTGCCGTAAAGCCCGCCTTTGCCGATCAAAACGCCTTGCCGTTTAGTTTCTTCAAACACTTTCAAAACGGCTTCGGGCGCGGGTTCTTTCGTTTCGCGGTTTTTAACGAGTTCGATTCCCTGCATCAAACCCATTCCGCGCACGTCGCCGATGATTGGATATTTTTCTTTTAGTTCTTCAAATTTTTCGCGCAGATAATCGCCGACGATGCGGCAGTTAGTCCGCAAATCTTCGTCTTCGATCATCTTGATAACGGCGAGCGCGGCGGCGGTTGAAACCGGATTGCCGCCAAAGGTCGCAAAAGTTAAACCGGGAAAAAGGTCTGCGACTTCGGGCGTGGCGATTGTCCAGCCGATGGGAACGCCGTTTGCCATTCCTTTGGCGGACGTGATGATGTCGGGTTCGACGTTCCAATGTTCGATGCCGAACCATTTGTCGCCCGTTCTGCCCCAGCCGGTCTGAACTTCGTCGGCGATGCAGATGCCGCCGTGCTTGCGAGCGATTTCGTAGGCGATTGAAAAATATTCGGGCGGCGGCACGATAAAACCGCCGACTCCGAGAATCGGTTCCGCCATAAACGCCGCGATTTCGCCGGTCGTCGTCGTATTTATCAATTCTTCGATGTCTTCGGCGCAGGCAATTCCGCACGACGGATATTCGAGTTTGAACGGACAGCGATAGCAATACGGCGCGGGCGCGTGGACGATTCCGGCGACTTGGGCGGGAAGCTGCCGCCACGTCGAATGCCCGACCGCCGAGAGTGCCGTCGCGCTTCTGCCCGAATAACTGTGCCGCAGCACGACGACTTCGTGCCGTCCGGTCGCCAGTTTAGCCGCCATCTGCGCCGTGTCGTTCGCCTCGGTTCCCGAACTCGAAAAAAATGATTTTTTTAGATTTCCGGGCGTGATCGCCGCCAGTTTTTCGGCGAGGTTCGATTGATTCTCGTTCGTGTAAAGCGCGGAAGTGTGCTGAATTTTATTGACTTGCCCGATTATCGCCGCGTTGATCGTCGGGTTCGCGTGTCCGACGCTGACGGTTAAAACGCCGCCGAAACAGTCGAGATATTTATTGCCCGCGTCGTCCCAAACGTATTCGCCTTCGCCTTTTACCAAAGCGACCGGCTCCTGATAATAAGTGGCGACTGCCGGGAAAAGAAATTCTTTGTGCTTTCGCACGGCTTCGGAAATGGTGGTTTTTTCAGTTGTTGGAATCATAAAATTTTAGTCGGTTGTTTTTACGAAAAATTAAATCGAGAAATCTGAATAAGTGCCGTAAAATATACGCAATACAAAGAAAAAAAGCAAAGATGCGGAAGGTGCGAGGCAGGTTCTGCGCTTGAAGTCTCGAATCTCAACGGAGATGTTTCCGCAAATATGCAACAATTTTCCAACCGTCGAGATAAACCCAGGGCTTTTCGCCTAAAGTGTAATGTCCGCACGGGATTTTTACGACATCGTGTTTGATTTTGTGTTCGCGCAGCGATTTCATCATATCGCGTGATAAATTCACAGGAAAAGTCAGGTCGTAAAGCGTGTAAATATAGCGTTGCGGGCGCGGCGGCATTTGCGCCAATTTATCCATATAAACCATCGGCGAAATCGGCAGCCAGAACTCGCGCAACTCCTCTAAAGTGACGTTATCGCCGATGCCCTGTTTGACGTGATACGTCGAAAGCCCCTGCCAGACGACATCGGCGACGTAGCCGGAAACGTGATTGAAAACACCCGCGTCAATCGTCAAATCGTGCGCGAAGGCGAAAAATCCGACGCAGCTTCCGATGCTCGTGCCGACGACTCCGACTTTTTCGTAGCCTTGCGATTTCAACCACGCCACGGCAGAGCGCGTGTCAACGACCGACTGCCTTAAAGACTGCAAAGTGCGCCCGACATTCGGCGCGACCAAATAGTCGGCGCGTTCCAGTTCGGGCGGCATTCGCTCTTCGTGATACGGCAAAGTCAGACGCAGTGCCGACACGCCGACGCGATTGAAAACCTTGCACAAATCGAAATAAGTTCCGGCTTTGGCGTTCCAGTGCGGCAGCACGACGACGGCTGATTTTTTATTTTCGGTGTGCGGGAAAAATTGCGCGTAAGCCGTATTATTTTCGATGGACGGCGTTTCAATCGCGCTCGTCCAGGTCAAGGGCTGAGGGATGAATGATGAAGGATGAATTTTGTAGTCTGTAATTTCGGGCGAGGAAAAAAACTCGTCGCTGTTTGCCAAAACATTTTTCGTATAGTCTCGGAAGATTCGGCGCGGGTCATCGTCATTTCCGCCGTTGCCTTTGATAAATTCCGTTCCCCAGCCGAATTCGCGGACGACGCGGTTGTCGTTGAGCATCGCGTAATGGCGTTCGCGGTTGTGCATAAAGCGTTTGAGCATCGCTTTCTAGTGTAAAGTGAAAAGCGGAAAGTGAAAAGTTAAGCGGCGAAACGCAGAAAAAAGGCGGTCGAATTTACTCATTCGACCGCCTTTTTCGCTATTTAATACTCACTCTTCACTTCCTTAAAAGCACGACCGGCGATTGTTCCGCCGCCATAATTTTTGCATAGAAATCCTTGACCGAATTGTATTTATCAATCGGCACGGTCGTGCGCGTCGTAATAAGCGAGCGCGTAAAAATCAGTTTGCCGTCTTTAGATTCGTATTTCGTCGAGTATTTCCCGAACGGCGTTTCGAGCGTGACGGCATCGGGCATTTCGTCCACGACGAAATCGTTTGGCAGTGTGAAAACGGCGGTTTCGCGGAACGAATCGGCTTCGAGCATCACGGGCGCGGTTCGCAGTTTTTCAGTCAAATAAACCGAATTAGAGCGATTGACGATTGCCGGTTTGAACACTAAAAGGCGATTCTGCATTAATTGGGCGTAGCTCGGGGCGGAAAATTCGATGTCCATATTGAAACCCGCCTCGCTTTGTCGGTCGGTCGGGGTTAGTTTGACAAGCTGCGCTCCGGTCGCGCCGCGCGTCAGCCAGCCTTCAATCGCTTTGTTGAAATCGCCGCCCGAAAGTGAGCGAAACAAGGCGCGGGCGTAAGTCGAATTCTGTCCGCTGACCTGTTCACGAATCAAGCCTTTAATGCCGCCGTCGCTCGTCAGATTAACTTCGATGGTGCGCTGCCAGCCGTTAAATTCCGCCGGCGTGATCGGCATTTTTGATAATCCGCCGTTTTCGCCCGCCATTATCAGCGCGAAACTTCCCTGTTCGTAATCCGGCAGATCGCCCACGGTCGTATATGGATCGGTCGCATCGAAAATCAAAAGTCGTCCGAGTTTCGGATGATTCAGAATCGTCGGCACGATGGTTTGGTCGCCGACTTTAACGGCGATGATGCAGTGATTGAATTGTCCGGGCGAAGCCCATTCTTCGCGGACATAATTCGGATCGCCCGAATAAATCGCAATCGGATACGATTCGATTTTTAAGGCTTTCAACATCGCCCGCATCAAATTCGCTTTGTCTTTGCAGTCGCCGTAGCCGCGCCCCAAAACGACGTTCGACGGGCGCGGCTTCATTCCGTTGCCGTAACCGACTCCGATGTCAATCGAAATATATTGGAGATTCTGAACGAAAGTTCCGATTGCCCGAATTTTCTCCAGTTCGGTTTTCGAGTTCGCCGTCAAATCGCGGGCTTTGGCGGCGACCGTATCGTCCACGACGACTTGCGGATCGTGCAAATTGCTGCCCCAGCGCGAGACGGCAGTCCAATCGGCGAAAGCGCGGTTGACCGATTGCGAAGCGTTGTCCGGGGCGTAATTGACGACGATGCGCGGAACCATATTTCTGACCGACGGACTCATCGGCTCCGGCGGAATCGGCGCGAGATTGCGGGCTTCCCAAACGTAACTTGTGCCGCTGACGGTCGGCTTGATTTCGTCGTGATTGAACGTGATGCTCGATGCTTTCCAGCCGCTCGGCAAATTAAGGGCGTAACGCGAAGACATCACCGGCAGACGATTTTGAAATTCCCAGCCGTCCTGATAAAAAAGCGGTCGGTCTTCGGTCACGACCGTGTAGCCGAACACGAATCCGGCATCAACATCGCTCGAAGCGTCAATAATCTTAATTCGTCCTTCGTTATAAACGTCGTCCTGATCGGAAATGATGTCGAGAACCGTCTTTTTATCGTATTCCTTAACCGAACCGTCGGGGCGAATGATCCAGCCGCTGATGTCGCGCACTTTGCTGAAACTAACCAGGTAGAAAGCGCGAGCCGCCGCGAGTTCTCTGCCTTCCCGCGTCAAAATTTTAACGGCGTAATTCTCCGTCGTCATCAATCTGCCTTCGCCGTCAAGCGTGATTTCCTGCGAATCCTGCAAAACCACGCCGGGAACATCTTTGGCGTAGGTCGGCACGTTCACCGCCGCCGCCTGTTTCAGCCAGATCGGTGCGCTGTCGTCGGCAAAAACATTGACGGAAACCAAAGCCGTTAAAAATATCGTCAAAACGAATTGAGAAAATAGAGTCATAAAACCTCCGGGTTAATAGTCGGCAGTCGGCAGTTTTGCGTTGACTGCCGACTGGTTTTTAGTTTTGTTTGAGCGTAATCGTATGCGAATCGGCTTTGTGAAAAGCATCGAACAAGTTTTTCAAAGGCTGATACGCATTATTGGGAAACAGTATGCTGCCGCCGCCGCCGAAATAAAAATTGCGCTTATATTTAAGCAGATTGGTGGTTTTGCTGAACGTGATATTGATGTCGAGCGAGCTGATCTTCTGCGGATCGGCAATCAAACCCGGACTGTCGGCGTTATCGAGCGTGAAATTTTTCGGCAGTTCGATTTCCACATTGTCCGATTCCGCCCACGGATAACTGAAATAAACATCGTATTTGCGCGTCGCCGTCGAAAATTCCGGCTCTTTACCGTATTCAAAAAATCCGGGCTGCAAAAACAGACGCTTGCCGGTTTTCTGCGCGTAGTTCGGAACGCGAACTTTGTATTGGTAAACGAACGGTTTTTCCGGGTCGGAGACATTCTCGATGCTGATGTCCGAGATTTCCGCCGCGCTCATCTGTTTTTTGATTTCGTCTTTTAAGTTTTCCTCGCGCTGGTTGGCGGATTTTTCGTAGTTGTCGGTTTTGTAAGAATAAGCGAAGTGTCCGCCGTATTCGATTTTAACCGTGCCTTCTAGCGTTCCGTCTTCGAGCAGTTTAAATTTGCCGGTGCGTTTCGCCATTGATTTTTCCGCCTCCGACATTGGCGTTTTAGTCGTGATGTAATCCTTGTAGCCGAGCAGCAGAACCGACGTATTCTCTTCCGTCCAGGGCATCATTCCGTATTGCACGAACAGACTGCCGGGATCGTAATAATGCCAGTTGCCGTTGATTTTGACTCCGACACCGGAGAAATGAATGAAGGATACGTGCGCCTGTTGCGGGTCGAAAAACTTCTCGCTGCGGTCGCCGCCGAACGCCAGCCGCGCTTCAAAACCGGCGGCGGTCGCCAGCGACGCGAACAGTTCATTGATGTCAACGCTGGTTCCCTGCAATTTTTTGTAAGTGTCGCCGGTTGATTTATTCGGTTTGATTTCGTCTTTCTGATCGTCGGTCAGACTCGTGTCGTAGGTGATATTTTTGATGCGCGTTTTGCAGAACTGAAAAAGTTTCGCCATCTGCTCGTCCGGCGAAGCCGCGCCCGCCGTAATCTCGCTTGCCGCCGCTTTCAATTCCTTGCCGGGTTTCAGCGTGTCTTTAATTTCGTAAGTGCGGACGATGTAGCCGCCGGCTCTCGACCAGAAATCGGAGCTGTCGCCCTTTAAAAAGTCGGTGTAATAAAGCAGCAGCCACGAGCGCACTTCGTCTTCGGGCGGCATTCGCGGCTCGCTTTTAATCGCCGGAACATTTTCCAGAGTGGCGCGGTAAAAGCCGTTTTTATCTTTGATGAACTTATTATCGCTCATATTAAACGTCAGATAGCGCGTGTTGTCGGCGGGTTTGAAGAAATACGAGATTTTCTCAATCGGAACATCGTGTTGAAAAACCATCCGCATATTGTTCGCTGAACTGCGCGGCAGAACTTCCTGATACTGATATTCGACGATGACACCCGGCTCGATGCCCGGCACGGCGAACGATTTGGCTTTGACTTTTATCTTGTCCGTCTTGGCGATTTCGCGCTCGAAAACGTCGGCTTTGGCGAGTTCGACGATTGAGCCGTCCGCTTTAATCACCCGCGCCATTATGTTTTTGACTTTCGAGCCTTTGACGAAAGGAATGTCAACTTTGCTGTATTTATCGCGTCCGCGTTCGTTGAAAACTTTAACGCGGACGTAATGTTTCATCACCAAATCTTCCGATGCGTCGTCCACGCGAACTTCCCAGAAAATGACTTCCGCGTCGGCGTTCGGCTCGACCTGCGAAGTTTTCATTTGTAATTCGACAGGCGAAACTTGCCGCCATCCCTTATCCTGGGCGAAAGCGGTCAGCGCACAGACCGCGAACAATGTAAAAATGGAAAGCGTCGTCAAACGCCGTCCGGCATTGAAAAACATCTTGAATACCTCGTTTTATTTAATAAATTTTACTGCGAAAATTACGGACGATACAGACATTTCCGAACGCTGCCTCAGAGAATCGACAGATGTCTCGAATGTGGATTTTTCTCGAACATCATATATTATAATGTTTAGGAAAAGCAACGAAAATAGTCGTTCCGCCGAAAATATATTCTGTGCTACAATTGAAGGCAAAACGCTTTCATAACAAACTTTTATTCAATTCAGGAGAGACTATAAATGGCTGTTGATTACCAGAAAATTCAGGAAGTTTTGGGCGATGATGCCGAAACGCTTTTGACTCACACTTCAAAAACCATTTCCAAAGATCATATACAATTGCCGAGTGCCGATTTTGTTGATAAAGTCTGGCTCGCGTCCGACCGTAATCCGAATGTTCTGCGCTCTTTGCAGACGCTTTTCGACAACGGGCGGCTGCGCGGCACGGGCTATCTTTCGATTCTGCCGGTTGATCAGGGCATCGAACATTCGGCGGGCGCGAGTTTCGCGTCGAATCCGCAGTATTTCGACCCGGACAATATCGTGAAACTCGCCGTCGAAGGCGGCTGCAACGCTGTCGCTTCGACCTTCGGCGTATTAGGCATCGTCGCCAGAAAATACGCGCACAAAATTCCGTTCGTGGTTAAAATCAACCACAACGAGCTTTTAACTTATCCGAATAAATTCGACCAGGTGATGTTCGGCACGATCAGTCAAGCAAAAGAGATGGGCGCGGTTGCCGTCGGCGCGACGATTTATTTCGGCTCCGACGAATCAACGCGGCAAATCGTCGAAGTGTCGGAAGCCTTCGCCTACGCGCACGAGTTAGGTCTGGCGACGATTCTCTGGTGTTATCTGCGGAACTCGGCATTTAAAACCAAGGAAAAAGATTTTCACACTTCCGCCGATTTGACCGGGCAGGCAAATCATCTCGGAGTCACGATTCAAGCCGACATCATCAAACAGAAACTGCCGACCAACAACGGCGGCTTTAACGCGCTGAACGTCGAGAGCAGTTACGGAAAAACGAATCCGAAGATTTACACCGAATTGACAACCGATCATCCGATTGACTTGGTGCGCTACCAAGTCGCCAATTGTTATATGGGACGTTGCGGTTTAATTAATTCCGGCGGCGAATCCAAAGGCGAATCGGACACGGCGGACGCGATTCGCACCGCCGTTATCAACAAACGCGGCGGCGGAATGGGCTTGATTTCCGGGCGCAAGGCATTTCAGCGTCCGATGGCGGAAGGCGTGGAACTCCTGAACGCGATTCAGGACGTTTATCTCGCTAAAGAAATTACCGTCGCTTAAAAAACGGCGGCGAACCGAAAATCGCACGGGCGGTTTTCACTTTTGCAGTTGCGGATTCTATTTGTAGAACCGACGAATCAGACTTCAAAAATTTAAAGATTTTTGAATCTGTTTGCCGCTGCAAGACGAAATGTAAGGCAAAAGGGAAACCTTTTAAAAACTCCAACAAATTAACAAAGAGAGAAGATAAAATAATATGAGAAACTTAGTATTTGCATTCTTTTTAGTCGCGTTGAGCATCGGGTTCGGCGTAAACAGCGTTTCGGCGCAGGCTTCGATGAAGCAGGATTCGATGAAAACCGGCAATCCGATGGTCGGCGGCGCGGCGATGTATAAAACCAAAAATATCGTCGAAAACGCGGTTAACTCGAAAGATCACACCACGTTAGTCGCGGCGGTCAGGGCTGCCGGATTGGTTGAAACTTTGTCGGGCAAAGGTCCGTTCACGGTTTTCGCGCCGACCAACGCCGCGTTTGATAAACTTCCGGCGGGAACGGTTGATACTTTGGTGATGCCGGAAAACAAAGCCACGTTAACGAAAATTTTGACGTATCACGTCGTCGCCGGCAATTACGATTCCAAGAAGATCGTCAAGGCCATCAAAAAAGGCAACGGCAAAGCCACCTTCAAAACCGTTTCGGGCGGCACTCTGACCGCTTCGATGAGCGGCAGTTCGGTTATCCTGACCGATGAGAAAGGCGGCACGTCAACCGTTACGATTGCTAATGTCAAACAGTCAAACGGTGTGATTCACGTAGTTGACACGGTTTTAATGCCCAACTAACTTGAATTAGACCGACGATACATAATCCTAAATCAAAAAAGGTGCGCCCCGTTTGAAACGAAGCGCACCTTTTTCTTTTTTGAAACAGTTGCGAGCTTCACTTTTCGCTCATCTTTTTTCTGAGCTGCACGATGAACGAGCGCACCGATTCCGATTCGCTGCTGTCGGGGAAAAGTTTTAGAAATTCTTCATAAACGGCGATGGCTTCATCGTATTTTTTCGTTTGTTCGTAAGCCAAGCCGAGAAATTGGTAGAGCGTTACGGCATCGGGCGCGCCGGCAAGCTGTTCGATAGCTTTTTTAAAATGCTGAACGGCGAGCGCGTAATTTGTCGTTTCCGCTTCGTAATCGCCGCCGCCGCCGAAATTTTCGGCTTTCTCTTTGTATAATAACCCCAAACCCGTATTGGCTTCCGGCTGAATTCCTCTGCCTTCGGCGAGGGCGCGTTTGAAGGCGGCAATCGCTTTGGTTTCGTCGCCGTCGGCAACGTAAATTCTGCCTTCGACGGCGGACGCTTCGGCGTAACCCGGACGCGCCCGGCGAGCGGCGGCGACGGCTTTCAACGCGCCTTCCGAATCGCTGTCGGCGGACAAAACACGCGCCAAACCCAAATTCGCTTCGGCATATTTCGGACGCAGAGCGACGGCTTTGCGATACGCCGCAATCGCTTTTTCGCGGTCGCTGCCCGCTAAATTTCCCGCCTCTTGAAAAGTCAATTCGGCTTGATCGGTCGTTTCCACCAAAGCGATTTTGACATCGCCTCTCTGCGCGGCGGGCAGAGTTTGCGCGGCTTCCTTGAAACCGTCGGCGCGGACGCGGAGTTTGTGCGCTCCGGCGGTGATCGGCGCAATCGTCAATTTTCCGCCGTTATCGGTCGTCCCGCGCAAAACGTCGTCGAGCCAAACTTTTGCCGAAGGCTCGGTCGAAACCGTGACGGTGCGCGTTTGAGCAAACCCGCCGACAGCAAAAATCAAACCGACTGCCGCGCTGAAAACATAATTTCTAAAACGCATAACTTTTTTCCTCTCGTCATTTTAAGATTAAAACTTCCAATACTTTCCGCCTGCATCAATGACGAAAGGGGAAACGACATCGAAACGCATCTGACTTAACTTGTTTAAGATATTTTAATAATAACAATAAAACCGACCGTTTGCCAAAACTTTTCTTTAACGGCGGCTCGAACTTGCTTTTTTTCGATTGAAAACTATAATCTTAGATTCGTGGCTGGGGCTACATTCCGAAATATCAGTAAGGTCAGGTTTGTTTGAGCATATAGAAAAATTATGGGTGAATATAATAGATGTCCGAGTTGCAAAAATGTTAAGTCAGGCACTTCGATTTATAATTGTAAAAAATGTAACACAAAATATTGTAGTGATTGTGGAGAAGGCAGAGGCATATTCTCCACCGCTAATTGCCCTAAATGTAAAGATACGTCTAAAACTAATTTAGGCAAAATAAAATAAACAATTCGTGGCTGGGTAGCTCAGCTGGTTAGAGCGTCGGATTCATAACCCGAAGGTCGAGTGTTCAAGTCACTCTTCAGCCACCACAATTTTATAAGGTTTTGAGGACGTTTCTCGCCTCTCTTTTTGTTTGTAATGTTCTTTACGATGACAGTTTGAACACAACACGCGACACTTGGCAATCTCGTCTTGCAATAATTTCATACTCAAAAATTTATTGACTCTTCCCAACGCAAAACTTTTTTCTTTCGGGTTAATATGATGAAAGTCCAAACACGCCGGATGATTTTCTCCACAATCTTCACACTGTAAAGATTTTTTATATTCTTTTAGCCAATCTCTAATTCTCTTATCTCTGTTTCTAACATAACCTCAGTCTTGAGTAGAAATTAAGCGTAAGAAATTATCTTTGCAAAACATAGTTTGTAATCTAATATCTTCAGTTTTAGTGTATTCCACAGTC
>JAYVGL010000005.1:0-12883 GCA_043772175.1 Pyrinomonadaceae bacterium
GACTGTGGAATACACTAAAACTGAAGATATTAGATTACAAACTATGTTTTGCAAAGATAATTTCTTACGCTTAATTTCTACTCAAGACTGAGGTTATGTAACTGCCGCTATTCAAAAGAAAAAAATTCCCTTGGTAATCGTCGCCAGTAGAGAGTTGGCAGATTTTGAGATCAAAGGCACTGTCGAAAAACAAAAAGCAGGTTGGGCGAAAACCATTTTTATCAGTCCTTTACCCTCGATTGATTCGACGATGCAGGTTATCAATGTAAAGACCGGCGTTGTTGCTTATTCGATTTCATCAACAAAAGCGAACGCCGCACGCGGACGAAAAGGTTCTGCCGAGCATCTTGCTAAAAACCTCGTTAAAAAAATGCAAAATGACGGACAAATGGCGAAGGATTAAATTTCCTGTTTCGGTCCGAATAATATCTCTTCGCAAAAAGACTGCACTCGAAAGAGTGCAGTCTTTTAATTTGTTTTGGCTGATGAGGAAAAATCTTTGTAGAGTTTCTTCAAAGCATCATCAATCGTAATTATTCTTCCGACAATTATCGTTATCGTTCGCTCTTACAGTCGGATATATTAAGTTCTTAAAACAAAACGTATGAAAATCACACCGCTGCACCAATGGAACCTGTCGCCCGCCGAAGCCGTTTAATTGCAAAAACAACTGGCTCACGAAGTCGTCGTCGAAGATCAATTCGACGCGCCGTTCAAGAAGGTCGCCGGGATTGATTTGGGTTACGATGCGAAAAGCGAAATGTGCCGCGCCGTCTGCGTGGTTTTGAGTTTTCCGCAATTGGAATTGATCGAGTTGAGCGAGGCAGTGATGCCGATCCAATTTCCTTACGTTCCCGGACTTCTTTCCTTCCGCGAAACTCCGGCGGCGATCAGAGTTCTGGAAAAACTGATTTTAAACCCCGGCGTTATCTTATGCGACGGTCAAGGCTTGGCGCACCCGCGCAAGTTCGGCATCGCCTGTCATATCGGATTGCTGGCTGATATTCCGACCATCGGCGTAGCAAAGTCCGTGCTTGTCGGAAAATTTGAAAATCTGGGCGAAAAACGCGGCGACACGGCAGCGATGATTTATAAATAACGAAACGGTCGGTGTTGCTCTGCGAACCAAGGACAGAGTTCAGCCGGTGTATGTTTCAATCGGGCATCGCATCGGTCTGGCGACGGCGACGGACTTGGTTTTGCAGTGCGCTCCGAAATATCGTCTGCCGGAGACGACCAGATTAGCCGATCAAATGGCTTCGTATCGAAAAAAGTAGTTTTTCCGTTATCTGTTTTCAATTCTCATCTTCATTCCGAATTTCGGGCGCAGAGTAATCATCGCCTGCGTTGCGATCTTCTGTTCGGGCATCAACTTCAATTTCCATTTGCGCCCCAAAACCGCGAGCAGTAAAACGCCTTCCATCCACGCGAAACTTTCGCCGATGCAGCTTCGCACGCCTTTGCTGAAAGGGAAGTAGGTGAATTTGTTGCCCGCTTCTTTGATTGACGAATCTTCCCAGCGTTCGGGGACAAATTCGTCCGGCTTCGTCCAGAATCGCGCGTCGCGGTGCATTACGAATTGGCTCGCTAAAATCAAGGATTTGGACGGAATATGAAAGCCGCCGAATTCGTGGTCGGCGGTTGAAAGTCGTCCGACCGTCCACGCGGGCGGAAACAGGCGCATTGATTCGGCGAAAACTTGTTCGGTGTATTTCAGACGCGGATAATCTTCGGGTGTCAGCGGTTTGCCGCCTAAAACTTCGTCGAGTTCGGCGTGAAATTTCGCTTCCGATTCGGGGTTTTGCGACAAAAGATAAAAAGTCCAGACGAGCGCGTTCGCCGTCGTTTCGTGTCCGGCTAAAAAGAGCGTCAGACATTCGTCGCGCACCTGTTCGTCGGTCATCGCGCCGCCGGTTTCCTCGTCCTGTGCCAACAGCAGCATCGAAAGCAAATCGCCCGTATCTTCGCCGGTTTTGCGGCGTTCGTTGATGATTTTGTAAATCACCCCATCCAGCGTTTTTCGGGCGTTTTTCAATTTTTTAATTTGCGGTAGGGGAAGTTTTTCGAGCAGTTCGGAGAACGGCAAAAGCATAAAATTGAACATCGAAACAATCGTCGTCATCGCCGCGCCGACTTGCGCCGCGTCGCTTTCGACATCGGCATTAAATAAAGTTTTGCCGACGATATTTAGCGTCAGGCGCATCATTTCCTTATCAATGTCGCGCACGTCGCCGCTTTTCCATTCGCCTGCCATCTGCTCGCCGAATTCGATCATCGCTTCGGCGTAAACCGCAATCCGGCGGCGGTGAAAAGCCGGTTGAATCATTCGTCTCTGACGCAGATGAAACTCGTGTTCGCTGGTTAAAAGTCCTTCGCCCAAAAGAGTTTTGGCGCGTTGCAAAGCGCGACCTTTCATAAATTTGGCGTGATTCGTTACCAGCAAATCGCGGATTAAATCGGGATGATTGACTAAAAAAGCCTGTTGTTTGCCGACGTAAAAAGTCGTTACGTCACCGAGTTCGGCGATATTACGCAGAAACTCGGTCGGATTGCGGCGAAACGAAAGAAAATGTCCGCCGAATAAATCGCGTTTGACGGTCGGCGGCGAGTTTTGGATTTGGGCTTTCATTATCGGATTTTAACAGAAAAATCGTTCACATATAAACACGGATAAACACGGATTTTCCCGGAATTTGAAATTTGAAATTCGGAATTTGAAATTGATTTATATATCCGCGTTCATCCGTGTTTATATGTGGACAAATTTCCGCCGCCGTTTAGAATTTTACGCGCAAAACTGATATTTTATAAATACTATGACCGAAGCCAAAACGAAAAAAATCAAACCCGATATTCGCGCGATCACGCGCCTCGTGCCGCCGAGCGGCAATCTCGTCCAAGGTCAGTCGGAATTGCCGATTGATCCGCAGTTAGCCCGTGAAGCGGCGGAGATTATCGCCGCCAGCAAAAATCATTACGGCGGTTCGGAAGGCGACGTGAATTTGCGGAAAGCGGTCGCGGAAAAAATCAAAAAGTATAACGGCATCGCCGTTGACGTTGATGCCAAACCATTGGAAGTTATGGTGACGAACGGCGGCACGGGCGCGTTGATCGGCATCGTGCAAAGCTATCTGCGAAATAAATCGGCACTGCTTTTCGAGCCTTACTATCCGTATCACCGAAAAATACTGGAAGAATTCGGCGCGAAAACCGAGACTTTTGCGCTCGACGCGGAATTGAAATTTGAAAAAGACGCGCTTCTGAAAAAGTGTAAAGAATTAAAAGACCGCAGCGAGTTTCCTTTAAAAGCGATTGTCGTCTGTTCGCCCGCCAACCCATCGGGCAAAGTGATGACGCAGACGGAACTCGAAACCGTCGCCGAAGTCGCGCAGGAATTGGATTTAATGGTTATCTCCGACGAAGTTTACGAGCATTACGTGACGGGCGAAAATCCGCACACGCCGATTGCGAGTTTGCCCGAAATGTGGGAACGAACGCTGACCGTTAATTCGTTCTCGAAATCGTGGAACATTTCCGGCTGGCGTTTAGGGTATTGTTACGGCAAGGGCGAACTCGTCGCGCCCGTGAACAATGCGGCGAACATCGTCTATGTTTGCCCGGCAACGCCTTTGCAAGCCGCGCTCGCCAAAGTTTTGATGGCGAATGAAAACTACTACGACGAACTCCGCGATAAATTCGACGGCAAACGCCGATTTTTCAGCGAAGAATTAACGAATCTCGGTTTCCGAATTTACGATTCCGGTTCGGCGTTTTACCTTTGGACGCGCATCCCCGAAGAATTCTCGGATGCCTTGCCGTTCAACGAAATGTTGATGAAAAACGGTGTCGCCGGAACACCCGGAAGCGCGTTTGCCGACACCGACGATTGGGATGGTTATATGCGAATCTGCATCGCCCGCGAAGACGCAGTTTTGGAAGGCGCGTTGGAAAAAATCAAAACGGCTTTGCAGCGGTAAATGTTGGAGTATTTTTCGAGGTGAATTTATGATGCAAACGGCGGAAAGAATTATCGAAATTGAAATTCCCTTCGTCAAACGAATTGAAGCAAAAGATTTGCCGTTTGGGGGCTGGTAAAAATGCCGGAAATTTTAGAGTTCGACGTTTTTCACTAATACAATCTTTTCAAAGTCGGAATCAGCGTCGAAGCGGTTTTGGGCAACGGCGACCTGCGCGTTGATGTCGAAGCCAGAATTGACACTGGCATCAACTTACTGCGTTTTCGAGCGACATCACGGCGAAGGTTTGAATTTAGAAATTGAAAGCGGAATGCCCATCCAAATCGGAACGGCGACGGGAGATTTCCGCGCTTACGGACACGAATTGACGCTGACGGTTCTCGGCATCGAAAATATTTCGACCGTTTATTTTGCCGAAAGCGATTATTTCGACCGCAATGTTTTGGGCAGAATCGGTTGGCTGGATCGCGTTAAATTAGGTTTAATCGAGCGGGAAGGCAAATTGTTTTTGAGCGAATACGACCGCCGTTGAGCAAATTTGTCGTTCCGCCGATTTTATAAAAAGTGTTTCGCAAAATCTTCAAATGGCTCGGTTATCTTCTGCTCGGCTTAACGGCTGTGCTGGCAGGAATTTATGTTTATCTCGCAATGCAGACAGGCACGATGGCGGAGACGCGCCCGATTTTTCAAACGCAAAATTCAAACTTTTTAGTGTTCGCGCATCGCGGCGGCGGCGGTTTATATCCTGAAAACACTTTGGGCGCGTTTGAGTACTCGGCAAAAATGGGCGCGGACGTTCTCGAACTCGACGTTCACGCGACATCGGACGGCGCACTCGTCGTGCTGCACGACGGAAGCGTTGACCGCACGACCGACGGGCGCGGCAAAATCAGCGAAATAACGCTCGAAACGGTTAAAAAACTCGATGCGGGTTATTTGTTTTCGACCGACGGCGGAAAAAATTACCCGTTTCGCGGCAAGGGAATTAGAGTTCCGACGCTCGCGAAAATTTTCGACGCGCTGCCGGAAATGACTTTTAACATCGAACCGAAACAAGCCGAACCTTCAATTATCAAGCCTTTGTGTGATTTGATTCGCGCCCGAAAAATGGCTGATAAAGTCATCGTCGGTTCGTTCCGGCAAGGTGTGATTGACGAATTTCGCGCCGAGTGTCCCGAAATCGCCACGTCCGCTTCGCCGTCGGAGGTTGCGAAATTTCTCGCGCTTTCAAAAACCGGCTTAAGCGAATCATACAGTCCGCCGATGCAGGCTCTGCAAATTCCCGAAAATCTTGGTAGTCTGTCGGTCGTGACTAAAGATTTTGTCGAAAACGCGCATCGCAAAAATTTGAAAGTTCACGTTTGGACGATCAACGAACCCAACGCGATGCAAAGATTGATTGATGTCGGCGTGGACGGCATTATGACCGATTACCCAGACAGATTACTGGATTTGCTCGGTCGTCTGACGGTAAAATGAAAGCATCGGTCTTCGATTCCAGCAATCTTTTTCGTTCGAAAGTCTATGATTTCTGCTTTGTTTTCAGCGTTTGAAGTTTCAGATTGTTGAAAAATAAATCTCTGCCAATGAATTCAATTTTTCAGCAATCGCAGCGCATCGTCATAAAAATCGGCTCGTCTTTGATTATCGGCGCGAATTTTCAGGCGCGTGAAGATTGGCTCGAAACCCTGGCGGAAGACATTGTGGAACTGCGCCGAAATGGAAAACAAATCGTCGTCGTAACCTCCGGCGCGATTGCGCTCGGTCGGCACGTTCTGCGTTACGGAACGCGCCCGCTCGAACTCGCCGAAAAACAGGCGGCGGCGGCTTGTGGGCAAATAAAGTTGATTTCGCACTGGGCAAAAGCGTTTCAGTTGACAGACGAAAACGATTCGCTGTATCCGGCGCAGATTCTGCTGACGCTTGACGACAGCGAAAATCGGCGGCGGTATTTGAACGCCCGTAATACTTTATCCGAATTGCTGGCGGCATCGCACATCATTCCGATTGTCAACGAAAACGACACGGTGGCGACGAGCGAAATCCGCGTCGGCGACAATGATCGGCTTGCCGCTCGTGTCGCGCAGATGACGGGCGCGGATTTGTTAATTTTATTTTCCGACGTTGACGGACTTTACAACGCCAATCCGAAGACGCATCCGAACGCCGAATTGATCGCCGAAATCAATGAGTTAACGCCGGCAATCGAAGCGGCGGCGGGCGGCGCGGGTTCGGAATACGGTTCGGGCGGAATGGTGACGAAAATCGAAGCCGCTAAAATCGCGCTCGCCGCCGGTTGCAGTATGATTATCGGCAAGGGAATCGAACTGCACCCGATTCGACGTTTGATCGAAGGCGAACGATGCACGGTTTTTCGCGCCTCTTCAACTCCGAAAAGCGCGCGAAAACACTGGCTTTCCGGCTCGCTTCACGCCAACGGCAGCTACCTCGCCGACGACGGCGCGGCAAACGCTCTGTTAAATGGAAAAAGCCTTTTGCCCGCCGGAGTCAGCGCGATTGAAGGCGTGTTCGGACGCGGTGACGCGGTGCTGATTAAAGATAAAAACGGGCGCGTTTTGGGCAAAGGTTTGTCGGCGTATTCTTCGGACGACGCGGCGAAAATTATCGGCTGCCGAAGCAGTGAAATCGAGCGGATTCTCGGCTACAAATATCGCGACACGCTCGTTCACCGGGACGATATGGTGTTGGAGCATTAAATTTCAGATTTCAGATTCCAGATTAATTTTTTGAGCGATCAACCTGGAATCTGGAATCTGAAATCTGAAATCTGAAAAAATGACCTCCGAAATTGACGTTAAAAATTTAATGCAAACGATGGGCGAGCGGGCGCGAACGGCGTATCGCCTGCTCGCCGACGCATCGCACGAACAAAAAAACGCCGCCTTGCTCGAATCGGCGCGGGAACTTCGCGCTCACAGCAAACAAATAATCGAAGCCAACGATGCGGATATGGCGGCGGCGGCGAACGCGAATTTGGCGGCGGCGATGCTCGAACGCCTCAAATTAAAACCGCAGAACGTCGAAGCGATGGCGAAAAACCTCAACGAAATCGCCGCTTTCCCCAATCCGGTCGGCGTAACTTTGGCGCAGTGGGAACGCCCGAACGGTTTACGAATCGAGCGCGTCAGCGTTCCGCTCGGCGTGATCGGCATCATTTACGAATCGCGCCCGAATGTTACGGCGGACGCGGGCGGATTGTGTTTGAAATCCGGCAATGCCGTGATTTTGCGCGGCGGCTCCGACAGTCTAAATTCGTCAAAAGCCATCGTCAAATGTTTGCACAAAGGTTTAAGTTCTGCCGGATTGCCGGTCGAAGCGATTCAACTCGTCCCGACCCGCGACCGTCGAGCCGTCGGCGAAATGCTTTCGATGACCGGAATGATTGATGTTATTATCCCGCGCGGCGGCAAATCTTTGACCGAGCGAGTTTTAAGAGAAAGCCGCGTCCCGACAATTCAGCATCTCGACGGCAACTGCCACACTTATATTCACAAATCCGCCGACGCGCAGATGGCGAAACAAATCACGCTCAACGCCAAAATGCGCCGCACGGGAATTTGCGGCGCGACCGAATCTTTACTGATTGACGTGGACGCAGCGGATAAATTTCTGCCCGAAATAATCGAAAGTTTAATCGCGGCGGGCTGCGAAATTCGCGGCAACGAAACCGTCTGCCGATTCGATTCGCGCATCACGCCCGCCGCTGAAGAAGATTGGGGAGCGGAATATCTCGACGCGACGCTTTCCGTCAAAACGGTCAAAGACGTGAACGAAGCCGTCGCGCATATCAACCGTTACGGCTCGCATCACACCGACGCGATCATCGCGGAAGACGCGGCGGCGGTAAAATTATTTTTGAATCAAGTGGACAGTGCCATCGTCCTGCACAACGCCTCGACACAATTTGCCGACGGCGGCGAATTCGGAATGGGCGGCGAAATCGGCATCTCGACCGGACGACTCCACGCCCGCGGTCCGGTCGGCATCGAACAATTGACGACTTACAAATATCTGCTTTACGGGAACGGTCAAATTCGCCCAGTTTGATAAGAAAACAAAAACTTATTCGGCGCGTTCTTCTTCAATTGCGTCAATCCAAAGTTCGAGCGTCAAATCCTCTCTTTCGGGATTTCCCAAACAAACCCGCAGTTCATTTTTGTAGCGTGATTCGAGAATTTTAACATTAAACGGCGTAACCCGCGCCAGATGTTTGACATCATCACGGTCACGCTGAATATTTCGTTCGATTTTTGCCAGCGCGATGTCGTAAGCATCAAGCGCGAACAATTTGATGTTTTGAAATTCATCCGTGTTGATTTTCGTCAATCGCTCTTCGTAATTTTCGGGAACCGTTGCAATACCGACAACATCCAAATAAACGCCGTATTTTCGATGAAGCGGCGAACTTTCTCCGGCAATTTCAATCAAGTGAGGAACAGCTTGACGCGGCGTAACTGAAATCACATCAACATCCGAGGTCGTGCGTTCGAGTCCGTAAAAAAGCGTAATCACAAATCCGCCGAGACAGTGAAATTCAATCGGTTCGGCAACCGATTCGTCCATTTCTCGCAAAAATGAAAACCAAGGTTCGGGAATTTTAATTTGCTTCATATATCAAAATTCTGCACAGATAAATCGCTTAACACGCGCCAGAATTTCGCTTGCCGTGAACGATTCGTTTTCAAAAATGTTCGTTCCGCGTTCGTAATTGATTCATTAGCCAAAACGTCTTCTTTGAAAAGCCGCGATTTTTCCAGATTCGTTTCGGCTGCGGATAATACTGCGATTTTTCTATCATCCTCAACTTTCTCCGCCATTTGCCGCGCCAGATTGACAATAAATCCTAGCCGATTTTGCAGGTCAAACATTTTGGCGAACTTCGTTAATTTGTCCCAATCGAGTTCGTAAAAAGTATAAATAAGCCACGGCAAACTTTCAGCAATTCGACTGTCGAGATTATCTTTCCTAAGCGCGGAAAACAAAACCTGCGCCGGATTTATTTGTTTTCCTTCCTGCAAATGCGAAAACTTCGGATAACCCAAACTTGCGACTGTTTCGGCAATTTCATTGTTACTCATCTCCGCCAAATCTTCCCAACCTTCCGTCAAAGGCAATTTTTCGGGCGGCAATTCATAAACTCTAAAAACCTTCTCCGCCAATTTCCGCGTCAACTTTCGCTTTCCGCTTTCGAGCAAAGACAAATAAGGCTGCGAAACACCAAGCAATTCCGCCGCTTTTTGCTGTTCTAGACCTTTATTTATTCTACTTCTAATTAACTGCTGTTCGTCCATAAAAAAGAGTATTACAGAATTTGTAATACTCTTTTAGTTTATAACAAAATGTGGAATAAAATCTACAGTTGAAAAGGCTTAGTGAAGAACTAGCCCTTTCGATTGTAGATTTATTTGTGATTTAATTTTCTCAACACATAGGTTTTGAAAATTGATTTTGCTTGGCTATAAAAAAGATTTTGTTTGCCAACTGTTTGAGGATCGTAGTTAGCAAGTTTTATAGCATCAATATACTATTCCATTTCTAAATCCTCTAAATTTATCGCCATTGGTGAAATTATCCATTTTAATTTTTGATTTTCAGTGTCAATTTCCATCAACTCTGTTACACCGGTAATAAGTGGGTAAATAAATCCGAAAGGATAAGAAACCTTGCTTTTCCCAGTGCGAAAAAGAGTCGGTTTGGGAATAGGCGGTCTAGGATTAGCTTTGTCTTTGTTCTTTTTAGTTCCATCGTCAACTGACTTTATTCGTCCAAAGCCAGGAGAAACTTTATTGTAGAGATTAGGAAAGTCAAGATACAATCTGTCAAAAAATCTCATTATATCTTCGACCATATCTAAACCAGATTTTACATAAGTATCATTCAAAATATGCTTCCCTTTGTCTTCTTTGCTGATGTCTTTATGTTCCAAAACAGCGTTGAAGAAATCTACAGACTTACTTTTTTGAGAATAGATACTTACTGGATTTAACTGATTCAACTCAATTGGCAGTAGTTTATTTTCCTGAAGAGCCAAAAGCGGTATTGACGACATACTCAAGACATCTTCCGATTTGATTTTCCCTAGAGTTCCGCTCTTCCAAATAATTTCAAATTGACTTAGATTCTTCTTTAAACGGTCGTAAAGTCCGATCTGATTTCCTTTAGAAGTTTCAGTCAACTCAACATTAGTATTTCGCGCTTTGCAAATTTCAGAAATGTGATCGTAAAACTGATTAATAGCTCCCTCTTCTTCATTTGGGTAAATAATCTCAATCGGAATTGAAAAATTTGATAAGTTTGAAACATTTTTGTCAAATTCTTTAAGAATCTCATCGTAGTTGAATTTCCAATAACTTTTGTATTCGTCCCAATCCTTTAGACTTTTCCCAAATAATTTTTCAATAAAAAACGTGGTAATAGCAAAAGCATTATGACCTCCATCCATTATTCCTTCGTAATCAACATCTTCCAATGAAATTCTGACTCTATTTCTATCTAAAATTTCACAGTTTTCCGTTGATAAAAGAATACCCTTAGATTTATACCAGAAAAGTTCGGGAGACATCTCCAAAGTTTCGTGGATGTTCTTAGTGATTTTGTTAGTCTTCGCGCTTCTTGGATTTACTATATTATCAGCATTTTTTAATAGCTTGATGAAATCAGCAGGCGCAATACTTGAGATCAATTTGTTGATTTTAACTTGTTCTTTTGATTTTTTAAGGTTGTCAGATTCTTGTAATCTTATAATGATACTTTTGTTCAATTTGTCTTTAATCCTTTAGAATACTTATGGTTAAGATTGAGGGGAGTTTATGAAAGAATAGACAAAAGGCGTATCCCAAAAAACCAAATGACTTTTCGATCATAATACCGTGTGTCTTTCCAGACACTTTAAGTTATTCATCCGAATAACAGCTTTTCACCAAAGCCGAGCAAGACTTCACAAAATAATCTAAATTAACGCAAGTCTTACTTTTAAAATACAAAAGTAGGAAAATAGTTTTTGTGAAATTGTTAATATAATCAACATTGGCATAATATGAATTTCTCAGTAGAAAATATGCACTATCATTTAATCGGAATTTGCGGAACGGCGATGGCTAGTCTGGCGGGAATGCTGCAAGCTAAAGGCAATAAAGTTACTGGTTCGGATCAAAATGTTTATCCGCCGATGTCAACGCAGTTGGAAGAGTTGGGAATCGAAATTCTCAATGGTTACGAAGCTGAAAATGCAGACGTCGGCGCGGACTGCACGGTGGTCGGGAACGCGATTTCGCGGGGGAATGCGGAACTCGAAGAGGTTTTGAACCGCAAACTTTTTTATCGTTCGCAAGCGGAAATCGTCAAGGAAGAATTTATTCGCGGGCGCAGAAGTTTGGTGATTGCGGGGACGCACGGGAAGACGACGACGACGAGTATTGCGACTTGGGTCGCCGAATGCGGCGGGCTGAATCCTTCATTTCTGGTCGGCGGCATCGTGCAGAATTTCGGCGCGTCGTTTCGTGTCAGCGAAAGCGATTATTTCGTGATTGAAGGCGACGAATACGACACGGCTTATTTCGATAAAAAGCCGAAATTTATGCACTATCTCCCCGAAACGGCAATCGTCGGCAACATCGAATTCGACCACGCCGATATTTACAAAGACATCAGCGAAATCAAATTTGCGTTTTCGCGTTTGATGAATCTCGTGCCGTCGAACGGACGCTTGATCGTCGGCGTTGATTCGCCGATTGTCCGCGAAGTTTTGGACGAGATGAGCGGGAAACTGCACACGAATATCGAAACTTTCGGCACCTCCGACGACGCGAAATGGCAGGCGCGGTATATTGATTTTTCGGGCGACGTAACGCGCTTTACGGTTTTCAAAGACGGAAATTCGTGGGGGGAATTTGAAACGAATCTGATCGGCGAGTTCAATGTTCGCAACTGTTTAGCCGTGATTATCGCGGCGGATGCGTGGGGAATTTCCAAAGAACAAATAGAGGAAGCGTTTCGCACTTTCAAATCGGTCAAACGGCGCGTCGAGATTCGAGGCGTGATCGGCGGCGTAACGGTGATTGACGATTTCGCGCATCACCCCACGGCGGTTGAAGAGACTTTGAAAGCCTTGAAAACCAAATATAAAGACCATCGTCTGATTGCCGTTTTCGAGCCGCGTTCGTGGTCTTCAAGGCTGGCGGTTTTTCAGGAACCGTATCGCAAAGCGTTCAGTTACGCCGATTACGTCGTCATCGCCGGAGTTTATAACACTTCCAAAGCGAGCGAGTTGGGGAAAGTTCTGGACGCTGGCGAACTCGTCGAAGACATAAAACTGCAGGGCAAACCGGCGATGTCATTTCCCGACGCGGACGCGATTGTCGAGCATCTCGCGCCCGAATTAAAAGCGGGCGATGTGGTGGCGATTATGTCGAACGGCGGTTTCGGCGGCATTCACGAGAAGATTTTGAACGTCCTCGAAAAAACCGGTAAACAGTCGTTTTGCCCGTAAATCGAAGGTTTCGCTTGCCTAAAATTTAAAAAGAATGCAAACTGATTGCTAGGTTTTGCTCTCAAGCTATCTTCGGTAGATGCGCCCGTTCAAGATAAGATAAGCGACAGCTTTTGGTTCGGTCAGAGAGTTGGATAAAAAGTTCGGAAGCCGATTCAAATTTCAAGGCAATCGTCAAAGAGGTCGGGCGCGTCGCGGTGAGTGTTGAGAAAGCATTTTACAATTTTTCTTTCCTGAAAATTTCCTGCCCGTTTTTGCTTCAATCACTAAATAAAAATAGGAAAAAAATAATGAGTACAAAACGGCTTTGTTGCATAAATCAGCAATCTTCTCATTTCTGTTTTTCGCTAGACTTCAACTTTGTAACTTTCAGGCATTCCCAAGTGTGTCATCCGAT
>JAYVGL010000006.1:0-19364 GCA_043772175.1 Pyrinomonadaceae bacterium
CGGGAAAGGCGATTCAGGCGACGCTTGTCGTCAAATGAAATTCGTCGGCGATAAAGCGGTCGAACCGTCGGACGCGGAACAGGGATTCTTTCTGATAAACAAAGCGAACAAAATGCCGCTTTACAACCTGTGGTTTTCCGCCGACAATCAAAACGCCGGAAAATGTCTGGCGGACGCGCTCGAAAAGCACGCCCGCATCGAAAATCTGCGAAATCTGACGAGCGGCGGCTCAAGTTTGAATGACGACGTGAGAGTCGAACTCGTGCGGCTCGGCTCGATGGATGGTATCAACCGGGATTTGGCGCAGTGCAACGCCGAAAAAAACACGCTCGCCGTTAAAACCGATGCTGGCGAACAGAAGCAGTTTAAACCGAATGATTTGTATTATCTGAAAATTACGAATGCCTCCGAACGCGATCTGTATTTATATATTTATTCGCTGACGACGAGCGGCGCGATCAATCTCGTCTATCCGATTGCAGGTTCGGACAGCAGCGAAAAGCTGCCTGCCGGAAAAACGATCTGCACGATTCAAAAGGAAGTTCTTTTCAAAATTGATTCGCCGGAAGTTTCGCCGCCCGGATTGGAAACTTTGAAGATAATTGCGACGAAGCAGACTTTTCCCGGATCGCTTTTATCACAGCCGGAAATTTCACGAAAAGGAGCGGACAATTCGCCGCTCGGTCAACTGTTGCTGCAAAATTCGACCGGCAAACGCAGCGAGGCGGTGTCGTTCGCGGTCAGCGATTGGGCGACGAAAAACATCAACCTCGAAATCGTTCCGCAGTAAAAAAGCAAAAAGGTAAAAGGTCGGAATTACCCGTGCTTTTTACCTTTCACCTTTCATCTTTTCAAATCGCCCGCGACGTATTCCGCCCGCGCTTCGTTGGAGAAAAGAAGCTTGCGGCTGTAAAACTTCAGCGAAAAATCTTTATCGAAAATTTCGATCAGCGCGTTGCCGATTTCCATTAAATCATTGTCGGCGTGAGATTTGGCGTAATCGTCAACGGTTTTCAGCCAGAAAACCGTGAGCGTTTCGTGATACGGCATCTCCTTTGAAAAATTCACGGCAAACGCTTTCAAAAGACTGAAAATTCCGTCGCGCATCTTTATCAAAGCCGCGTCCGAATCCTGATGTAAAACGTAATACGGCGCGACGGTCAGATGTTCGGCGTGTCGCCATTCGGTGCGGGCAATCGTGCCGTTTTCAAAGGCGCGGACGATTTCTAAAATTTCACCTTCGTTCTTGTATTTCATAAAACCGGGCGCGGCGAAAATTCCGTCTAAGAAATATGTGAAAACGATTGCAAAACTGAGAAGCGATTTTTAATCTTCCCGCAGAGTGTCCACGAAAACTTCGAGAAATTCGCTTTGCGCTTCGGAGAGTTCGATGAATTTGATGGCGAACCCAATTTCAAAAACGTGATTGGAAACTTCGCCCCAGAGTTGGATTTTTCTGCCGTCGGTCAAAGGGAAAAACAGTTTGACGGTCTCGCCGTCCTCGACTTCGCCGGAGCATAAAATGAAACAGCCGTGCGGCGAAATGTCGCTGATCGTGCCGGTTTTACTGCCGACTAATCCTTCCCATTCGATGTCAATGTTAACCTGAAACCGCTCGGCGGCGCGGCGTTCTCTTCCGAGTCTTCTGTCGTTTGTCATAAAAATTTTATCGCTGCCGGTTGATTAAAAGTGCGATTTAGCCGCGATTTCCGATTTCCGTTTCTTCTATTTTTCGCCCTCTGTTCGTCAAATAATAATAAACGGGCAAACCTAAAGCAATCAGAAAAATTCCGATCAGAGATTGCGTCGGATTATTTATCAGTGTGCTGGTCAGAAGCCAGCCAGCCACGATCAGAAACAAAATCGGCACAACCGGATAGCCGAACGCCCTGTAAGGTCGAATCGCGTCCGGGTATTTGCGGCGAAAAACGAAAACCGTCGAAGTCGCCAAAGCGTAGAAAATCCACGAACCGAAGATCACGTAATCGGTCAAAGTGTCGAACGAACCCGACAACGCCAGCAGACACGCCCAAAATCCCTGCACGATCAAAGCGATGACGGGAACGCGCGTCCCGCTCGACAATCTGCCCATCGCCTCGAACATCAAACCGTCCTGCGCCATCGCGTAGGGAACTCGCGCCCCGGTCAAAATCGAAGTATGCAGCGTTCCGATTGACGACAGCATCAAGCCGACGGTGAATAAAGCGACTGCAAAACCGACCGCGACGGATTTTATGTCGCCGCCGAAAAAGCGCGAAACGACCGTTTTGGCGACCGACGAATCTCTCGACACCGACGCAATCGCCGTCGGGTCGAGAACGTAGAAATAAGCGATATTGACGAAAACGTAAAGCAGAACGATTAAAATCGTGCCGCCGATCAAAGCCAGCGGAATGTTTTTGCCCGGATTTTTTATTTCCCCGGCGACTAAAGTTAAATTATTCCAGCCGTCGTAACCCCAGAGTGCGCCGAGCATCGCCGCGCCGAAACCGGCAACAAACGAATAATTTGCCGAACCGAAGCGCACCGAATCGGCAACGCCTTCACACGCTCCGCCCGCTTCCGTCAAAGAAAAATGCGCGAACGTGCCGCCCGTCGCCCAAATAAACGCGCCGACGGCGACCGAGACAATCAAAATGATCTTGACGAACGTCAGAGCCGTCGCAATTCTGCCGCTCAAATAAACCGACGCGCAGTTAATCGTCGTGAAAATAACGATCATTATTACGGCGATAATTTGCAGCGAAGTCAGTTCAAACTGGTAGCCGAAAATGTTTCGGCTGATTAAAGTCTGCTTTAACGTGCCGTCGAGAAAGTCGTTCAAACCGATGGCGAAAACGACGGCGACCGAAGCCTGTGCGCCGGTTTTACCGACGAAAATCAGCATCCAGCCGTAAAGGAAGCTCCAGACGCGCCCGTAAGCGTCGCGCAAAAAAACGTATTCGCCGCCTGCTTCCGGCTTCATCGCCGAAAGTTCCGCATAAGTCAGCGCACCGGCGAGCGACAAAATTCCCGCCGCAATCCACGCGACGATCACCCAGGTCGGACTGCCGACATTGCACGTCATCACCCGCGCCTTCAAAAAAACGCCGGTGCCGATGACATTGCCCAAAATAATTGAAATCGCCGCGATCAAACCCAGACCGCGAACTAAAGTTATTCTGTCAATCGAATTTGGAGTCATAAGTTTTAACTTAATGGTAAATGGTAAATGGTAAATGGTAAATGGCAGAAACATTCTTTGATTTACCATTTACCATTTACCATTTACCATTTACCATTTTATCAGTGCGCGAAATCGAATTTTCAGCCGACCGTCTGGTTTCGGCTCTGCTCAATTTATCAAAACGAGAACGAGTTTGCCTGCTCGACAGCGGCGGCGCGTCCAATCTCGGCTCGCATCTTTTAATCGCCGGAGTGCGTCCGACGGAAATTTCGGAAATCACGAACGCCGATGCCGAAAAAACGCTCGAAGTTCTGGACGAAAAACTTTCCGATTCAAACGTCGCGCATATTTTTACGATTGCCTATGACTTCGGTCTGAAACTCCAAAACATCGAACCGCGTCAAAAAGAATTCTCGACATTTGCCGAACCCGACGTTTACTCAGCCGCGTTTGACTGCTTGATAATTCACGATTACGACACGAATCAAACTCGTCTGACCGGAGATGAAAAGCGGTTTGACGAAATTGAAAAACTGCTGGCTGACGATGAAGTTCTCAAAAATAATTCGGCGGCACAATCAATCGTCTCCGCCAATTTCACCCGCGAAAGCTACGTCGAAACAGTCAAGAAAATTCAGGAACATATTCGGCGCGGAGACACTTATCAAACGAATCTGACGCAGCAAATCCGCGCCCGTTTGCCGGAAAATCTCGCGCCCGAACAAATTTTTCATAATTTGAGAAACGCGCATCCGGCGGCGTTTGCGGCTTTTATCAAACGCGAAAACGACTGCGTGATTTCAGCATCGCCGGAAAGGTTCTTTAGAGTTCAAGATTCGGGATTCGGGATTCAAGGTTCAGGATTCAAGGTTCAGGATTCAACCATTTCGGCTAGTCCGATCAAAGGAACACGACCACGCGGGAAAACGGCGGCAGAAGATTTGTCTTTGAAAAACGAATTATTAAATAGCGAAAAAGACCGCGCCGAGAACGTGATGATCGTTGATCTTTTGCGAAATGATTTGGGCAGAATCTGCAAATTCGGTTCGGTCGCGGTCGAAAAACTCTGCGATTTGGAAACTCATCCGAGCCTTTTTCATCTCGTTTCGACGATCAGAGGTGATCTGCGCGAAAACGTCAAATTCTCCGATATTCTAAAAGCCGTTTTTCCGTGCGGCTCAATTACCGGTGCGCCGAAAATCAGCACGATGCGAATTATTGACGAACTCGAAACCGCCCCGCGCGGACTTTCGATGGGCGCAATCGGCTATTCGATTCCAGATTCCAGATTTCAGATTCCAAAGCTCCCGACTCTCGACTCGCTTCTCTCGACTTGAATGTGGCGATTCGGACGATGGTCATCAAAAATCAGGAAGCGATTTTCAACGTCGGCGGCGGCATCACGATTGACAGCATACCCGAAGACGAATACGAAGAAACGCTTGTCAAAGCGCGAGCTTTATTAAACGCGATAAACGGGAAATTAAAACGAACAAATCGGGAACTTATCTCTTTTCGCGGTGTCTAATTCGATGAAACCGTTCAAGGAGAAAATTTCGAGATGGATAACAAACCGAATATCAACGTCACGCCTTTGATTGATGTGCTGCTCGTTCTGCTGATTATTTTTATGGTCGTTTCGCCGATTAAGCCGACCGATTTCAAAGCTAAAATTCCGCAGGAATCGAAACAGCCGGAGGATAAACCGAATCCGCATACTTTGGTCGTAGCGATAAACGCTGATTCGACGCTGCGGCTCAATATGGAAAACGATGTCGGCAGCGTTCAAAATGCCGAAAAATTGATCGAGCGACTCGCCGAAATTTTCCGCGAACGCCGGGAAAATCACGCTTACGCTGAAGACAAAGCCGCTCGAACTGATTTGTCGGAAGACGAGAAAGTCGAAAAGACGATTTTTATCAAAGCTCCGCGCACGCTCGATTACGGCAGCGTCGTCAAAATCGTTGACGCAGTGAAAATCGCGGGCGCAAGTCCGATTAGTTTGCAGATTGACGATTTGAATTAAACGAGCGATGAGAATTGAGAAATGTTTCACGATCAGATGTTCGCTTCTCATTTTTCATCGCTGGGTTCCAAACGATTTCCCTTTAAGACTGAAAATTTCTCGTGTTATAATTTCCCTGCCCGAAACGACGGGATTTGCGATTTAACGCCGTCAATTTATTCTCCTCCGACTTTGTGCAGATTGTGAGCTACTACGAGATTTTGAAAGTTTCATCGAAAGCGACCAACGCTGAAATAAAATCGGCGTATCGCCGTCTGGCGCGAAAAATTCACCCTGACGTGAATACGACCGACACGCCGGACGCGGCGGGCGAGTTTGCGAAAATCGCCAAAGCCTACGAAGTTTTAGGGAATCCGAAAGAACGCGCCGCTTACGACCGCCGGCTTCTCAACGCTCAATACAAACATTCCTCCGGCGACGGGACGGTTTTTTCGTCGGAAAATGCCCACGCCCGACGCTGGCGGCAAATGGCTTACGAACGCCGCTATAACGAAATCGTTGACCGGATGATCGCCGACGAACGCAAGGAAACGATGGCTCTGCAAAAAGTGATTTTTCCGACCGTCGCGCTTTTCATTTCGATTTTCTGCGTCGGAATTTTTAAGCCGATGTTCTGGACGAACTCGCAAATTATCGGGAAAGTTATTTTATTTTCGTTGTTTGCCGTCGGGTTGGTGCATCTTTTTAAGCGTCTGCGAAGCGGCTTTGAACGCTACACCTACCGCGACGAAAACCTGCACGATTCGATTCTGGAAGAATCCGTCATCGAAAATAACAAACCTTACACGCGCTTTTCCGCCGCCTGTTTCTTAATCGTCGGAGTCGGCGCAAGTTTGGGCATCGGGCTGCTCGTCGGCAACCTGATCCAATCGAATTTAACGCCGTCAATTCCGATATTCATCGCTTCGTCACTCAAGCCCGAATTCGTCTTTTATCCGCCGATTGTCGTGCTGTTCGTGGACATTATGCACTCGTTCGCGTCGAAATTCGACTGATGAAACGCCCGCCCCGCCGTCGAATTTAAAAAGATTGACATTATTTTCAACTCCGTTAAAATCGAGCCTCAAGTCTGATTTAACAAATGAGTTTTCTCAATGTGGATAGACGGCACAAAATACTACTTCAAACTCGGCGATAAAAGCCCGACAATTCTCGAACTGAAAAAGTTTTTAGATCGGCGGGATTACATCAAAAACAAAAATACCAAAACCGATGTTTTCGACGCGGCATTTCAAACGTCGCTCATCGAGTATCAAACCTATTGGAAGTTGAAACAGCAAGATGGTTCGCTGAATGCTGAAACTTACGCGCACATCGGCTTTAAAATGCCGGACACAGACATCAACCGGATAACTCTACGACATCCCATTTTGCAAAAACTGTTTTACGGTGTTGGAGTCGTTCCCGAACGCATCAAAATTGAAAAAGGTGTGCCGTTTTTAATCAACAACAACGACACGCCAACCTATCCTATTTACGGTAAAACCAACATTCTGCCTTCAAACGGAATCGCCGTCGACAACGCCGTTGATGAAAAGCTGGGAATTCTTTTTGGTGATGAAAAACAAAAGCCGATTGTGCGCGGTGCTAACCAAACAGGAATGGAGAATGCCGGAAAACACTACGTTTTGAAAAATGGTTCAGTCTATGTGATTCATATTTACGGACTGACCGGAAACGAATTTATTGATATTTATTCACCTGCTAATTTTGGCAAACCTGTTTTATCACCAAATGCCAATCCGAGCCAAGTAGGATATTTCGGTTTGGTCTGCACGAATCAGAAAACCGGAGCCGTTTTACGATTCGCTCATCTTGACAGCATTCAATCGCAATCTGATTTGGATAAAGCGTGGAATACGAAAATGATTAACTCAGTTGGTTCACGATACATCGGCACAAGCGGCACAAGTGGGGGAAGACCAGGCAATATGCACGCTCACAGCGGTTACTTTGTGAATACAAAAGCAATGGACGCGGTAAGAATTAAGAAAACTGGTTCATTAAACGAAGAACACGACCCGAAGTATTATGTAGATTTCAAAACTTTGGTCAGTGCTTCTTAATAAATATCGGAGGTTTTAGAAGTGATGCGAATAAGAACATCTATGAGCAACAAAACGATAGTTGAAACAATTTCTCTGATTTGTGTAATTTTAATTTGTTCGCCACTTGGATATTCACAGACAGCGACTTCTCCAACTGATGAGACAAGCATTCGGATAGACACTGTTACTGCGTGTGAGGAATGGATTAGTCGTGTTACCCAAGCACTTGACAAAGGAGTAAAGAGCAAAGACTCGTATTTTATTGTCATTGCTGTTCGCGGTTTCGATGAACCTTCAAGTAAAATAAGTCTAAAACGGCTCAAGACTTTAAAGGAGTATATTGCGACTTTTGATATCAAGTTGAAACTTATCTTTGCTGAAAGCGAGCGAAAAAACAATGATGGTGGTGGAATTATCGAAATATATATCGAAGGGAAACTGTTTGATTCTTTAGGCGTTCGTCCAAAATCAGACATTCCACTCAGAGGCTGCAATCCCTAAATTGTAAAACACAACTCAAATGAAGCGTGGAATAAAAAGATAACCAATTCGGTCGGTTCGCGTTGCATCGAAACTGTGGGCGTGAGCGATCTGTTGACGAGAATATCATTGCGCTTGACATCTTTTTTTTGAAAATCTATACTTTGTAGTTTCTCCGACAGAGAAAATTTAGTGTTAACCGAACAGACGAGAACTTGAGCCAATGCCAAATCATAAATCAGCCAAAAAGCGCGTCCGCCAGACGGAAAAACGCCGCGACGTAAACAGAAGCAACAAAAGCAATCTGCGAACCCAAATCAAAAAACTGCGCTCGGCGTTAACCGCCAGCGACCGGAATCTGAGTCAGGAATTATTGACCGCGACCGTTTCGTCAATTGACAAAGCGGTTAACAAAGGAATTTTGCACAGAAACACGGCGGCGCGGCACAAATCGCGTTTGACGATGCACGTTGCCAAACTAGCTTAGCAGAGTTTTATTTTTTTTCACCTCATTATCTTCATAGTTTTTCTCCTTTGATTGAAAGGAAGCGAGTCATAAGCAAGCTCGCTTCCTATTTTTTTTGTCTGAAATTCGCTTTTCACTAGCAAAAATCATTTCAAAGTTCTAAAATTAGAATCTCGGAACTAATAATCATATATCTAAACAAAGAATAGATTCACAGATAGGTTTTACAAGATTTATGCAAGAATTTACAGATCAGATGCCTTCGGATATTCAGCGTTTTCCGATGGTTCCAATCCGCGATGTCGTCATTTTCCCTTTTACCAAAGTCGCCTTCAAAATCGGTCGTCCGAGCAGCGTTCGCGCACTGGAGCAGGCGATGACGAGCGAGCGGAATATCTTTCTCGCTACCCAACACGACGCGACGATTGACGAACCGAATCCCGACCAGATTTATATGGTCGGAACTTTGGGCAGAATTTTACAGGCGCAAAAACAGGACAACGGACAGATCAAGGTCGTCGTCGAAGGACGCGAACGCGGGCAAGCCGTCAGGTTCGAGCAGGACGAAGACGGAATGTTCTACGCGCTCGTGCGTCCCGTCAAATCAATTGACGAATCGGGTTATCGCACCGACGGACTGCTGCAAAAAATCAGCAGTTTGGTCGAACAATTTCTGCGCGTGTCCCCGGATGCTTATACCGACGCGCTGCACGCTTCACTACGCGGAATTTCCGCCGCGCAGATCGCCGACGCGATGAGTTCGCATTTAAGAATCGCGGTCGAAGAAAAACAGCAATTGCTCGAAATCTTTTCCGTGCAGGAACGACTTGAAAAGCTGACCGAAATTCTCGAACAGGAAATCGAGAAAAAACAACTTGACCGGACGGTTCACACGCGCACCAAAAAGCAGATGGACAAACATCAGCGCGAGTATTATTTGAACGAGCAGATCAGGTCAATCCATAAAGAATTGGGGCGCAAAGACGATAAAGCGGAACTCGAAGAACTGAAGAAAAAAATTGAGGAAGCGGGAATGACCGAAGAAGCCAAAGACAAGGCTTTGCAGGAGTTTGCGCGTCTGGAAGCGATGCCGCCGATGTCCGCCGAGTCAACCGTTTCGCGCACATATCTCGACTGGTTAATCAGCGTTCCCTGGAAAGAAGGTTCGGAAGAAATCAACGATTTGACCGAAGCCGAGCGCGTTTTGAACGAGGATCACTACGGACTCGAAAAAATTAAAGAACGCATTTTGGAATATCTCGCGGTTCGTCAATTGGTGAAAAACCCGAAAGGCACGATTTTGTGTTTCGTCGGTGCGCCCGGAGTCGGCAAAACGAGTTTGGGCAAATCAATCGCCAACGCGACCGGCAGAAAGTTTGTTCGTCTCAGCTTAGGCGGCGTTCACGATGAAGCGGAGATTCGCGGACATCGGCGGACTTACATCGGAGCGTTGCCCGGTCAAATCGTCCAACTGATGAAACGCGCCGGAACGGTTAATCCGGTGATTCTGCTCGATGAAGTTGACAAACTCGGCAAGGATTTTCGCGGCGATCCGTCGGCGGCACTGCTTGAAGTGTTAGACCCGGAACAAAATTCGACGTTTCGAGATCATTATTTGGACGTTGATTACGATTTGTCGCAGGTGTTTTTTATTGCGACGGCGAATGTTCTGCACACGATTCCGCCCGCGCTACAAGACCGCCTGGAAATACTGAATTTGTCCGGCTACACCGAACGCGAAAAAGCGCAGATTGCGGTGCGTCACTTGATTCCGAAGCAGGCGGAAGGCAACGGAATGGACACCGAGCGCGTGAAATTTACCGACGACGGCGTTCTCGAAGTCATTCGTCATTACACACGCGAAGCCGGTGTCCGCAATCTCGAAAGGGAAGTCGGTTCGTGTCTGCGAAAGGTCGCCCGCAAATTTATCGCGGCGGCGAAAAGCGATGATTTCAAAGAAGTTATTGACGCGGAAAAAGTGCGGGAACTACTGGGAACGATTCGTTTCCGCAAACAAGACATTTCCCGCAAATCGGAAATCGGCTTGGTCAACGGTTTGGCGTGGACGGAAGTCGGCGGCGAGGTTCTGCAAGTCGAAGCGACGCTCGTCAAAGGTCGCGGCGGCGTGAAATTAACCGGCAAACTCGGCGAAGTGATGCAGGAGTCGGCGTATGCCGCTTTGACCTGCATCAGAACCCGCGCCGAAAAACTCGGTATTGACGAGCGCGATTTTCAGAAAAAAGATTTGCACATCCACGTTCCCGAAGGCGCGATTCCGAAAGACGGACCTTCCGCCGGAATCACGCTGGCGACGGCGATGGTTTCTGCTCTGACCGGCAAACCGGCGCGGCACGATGTTGCAATGACCGGCGAAATCACTCTGCGCGGCAAAGTTCTGCCCATCGGCGGTTTGAAGGAAAAACTTCTCGCCGCGCATCGTTTCGGCTTGAAAACAATCATCGTGTCGAAAGACAACGAAAAAGATTTGGCGGACATTCCCGAAGAAGTACGCGGAGATTTGACAATCCACACCGTTGACACAATTGATGAAGTTTTGAAATTCGCTTTGGAAACGGTTAAGGATGCGGAAGTTCTGGAAACGCCGCACATCTGGACGGATACGCCGACGGCGGATATTTCGGCGACGATTAAGTAAAACCAAACGAATCAAAAAACAAAACCGTGAAGTAATACTGAGAGATGTTACTTCACGGTTTTGTCTTTGTCGAATAGTTGAAAGCCGCTGTTTCGCCCTCACGTCCATTGATAGAGAATCAATCCCCTGCCTCCGGCAGTGGTTCCTGCAAGGCAGTGAGGCGAAACAGCAAACCGACTAAAATATATCTCCCTAGAGGTGTCAACGACTAAGGAGATATATTTTATGAGCAAAAGATTCAGACGACTTCTCCACACTATTTACAAGTGTAAATACCATTTAGTGTGAGCGTCCAAAGTATCGGCAGGCGATACTAAAAGATGAAATTCGAGAATATGTGAAACAGGAAATAAGCCATCTGCTGCGGCAGAAAGACGGGATTGAAATAATCGAGATGAACGTGCAAAGCGACCACGTTCACTTGATCGTATGGATTCCGCCGAAGTATGCGGTGTCAGCGGTAATGGGGTATTTGAAAGGGAAATTGGCACTGCGGCTGTTTCAGCGGTATGAGAAACTGGGCAAGCAGTTTTGGGGCAGGGATTTATGGGGGCGCGGCTATTGTGTCAGCACAGTCGGGATAGACGAGACGCAGATCCGCGAATATGTGAAATGGCAGGAGAGTAAGGAAAAGGAGATCGAGAAGTTACAGGGTAATTTGTTCGGCGATGAATAAGGCAAGCCGGTGACGGCGCACCTTCTAGGGCGCAAAAACAAAGCCACCGCCTCTGGCGGTGGTACTTTTACTTGTTAGACCGCCCGTTATTTTTTGGCTTGTTCTTTCAAATCATAATTGCGAAATTCTAATGTATGTTCTGGTTTATTTACAACATAACCTTTACCCTGTTGAAATTCCCAACCGTAAAGATAGCGCACTTGAACTGATTGGTCTTTTGCTAGGTGTTCGCGCTCAACGCTAAAAAGTAAAGAATTTCCGGCTGGCAAAGTTACATAATCATACGAATCTATCCCGACGTAAAAAAAAATTGCCGTCAGCTTTGACGACTGTGTAAAATAAGCCCGTTTCTGCGCCGTCGTCTAAGATAACCTGAGTCTTGATTAGAAATTAGGCATAAGAAATTAGATTGGCAAAACACAATTTGTAATCTAACATCTTTAGTTTTAGTGTGTTCCACAATCCTTGCCAACTCCTTGAATAGACTCTCGTGGCAAATCTTTCCCACAATGAACTGAATATCCCTTCGACTCTTTCCCGAATCGTTGAATGGAGTATTTTCAGCCTTTGACTTGTTATGTCGGCTCTGGTCAAAAACAGAACTCCTTCTTCTTCATACATTTCCAATTGAAAGCCTTCTCCCCGATAACCTAAATCCGCTAAACATAAACTGCCTTCTTCCATCAAACTTGCTAACCTTCGCGCTCCCGCCCGGTCGTCATAACCGGTTGGCAACAAAATTGCTCCCACTATTTGCCCCGTTCGTGTTGATAAAACGTGCAATTTGAAACCAAAAAACCAGCCTTTCGTTCCTTTCCCGAAATAAGCTCCTTGATCTCTCAATAAATTGACGCTTTCGGTGGCGAATCGGCTGACACATATTTATCGGAAACGAATCAATCAGATAAATTTCATCTGATTCTTCGATGTTCAACGGCACATTTTCTAAAATTGCGCCCATTTGAAAACTTAAGTTGTGTAATCTTGCCAACCACTGTTTATAACTTGGCAAATGCGGAAAAGCCTGTGCATCATTGGCTTTAATTAATAAATATGTCCGTTTAAGGGTGGCTGTCCCAAAGTAACTTTGCATCATCGCCACCGCCATTATTTCCGCATCCGTGCATTTCGGATTATGATTCGACTTTCTCCAATTGCCCCCGTTTCTCTCGCTTTTTAAGCCGTCATCCGCCAAACAATAGACTAAAACTAATTGTGCGGAACGCCCTATACTTCTCATCGTGTAATCTCCTTATTTTTGAGCAGTTTTTTTCTCAAAATCATTCTACTCATTTTTTGGAGATTACATACTTTTCTAATCAGGACTCAGGTTAAGATACCGATACGTTTAAATCGTTCGCCCGGATTCTCGCCAACTTTCCGTTTTGGGACATACATTCCATATTGAATAAACTTAAGAATCCAACAAGTATTATTGTGAACTCGGAGCCAAACATCTTTGCCTCCTTCCTTTGACTTGGAAGTATTGTTCGGCTCAACCATTCGTTGCTCCGAGAGATTAAGTGCTTTGCCGAAACGCTCGAAAGTAATGTAAACGGTTGGTTTATCTTTTACAATGCGGACATCACTCGACGCACTGCACGGTTGCGTTTGTTGTGAGAACGCCAAAGATGAAAGCGCAACTAAAATAAAAACTGCTGAAAATAGTCTGCTCATAATTTCAAGAGAAGTTGTCGAACTACTGATTAACACCAGTGCCGCTGATAATACCCACGATTTTGGCGTTTTATAGATGGCATCGGTTTTGTTTTTCCTACTAAAAGCGCACTTTTATTTACTGCTTTCAGCTTTTACGCCACTGACAATGAAGCAGTTTGCGTAAGTTATCAACGGCGAAAATCAGACTCTTTTTGAGACCCTTCATTTGTAATTTGAAACGAGTTTCAAAGAATTCTCGAAGGCGAGATTGACATCCGCTTCGGTTGCCGGATTTTTGACGGTGTTCTTGCCGATCATTTTCCAAACTTCCGCGTCCGTCCGTTTCGCCTGCGAATTCTTATTTTTTGCAGGTAAACTTTATGTGTAATCCGATGCGCGACTTCGTTAAGCCATTTGGCGCGTTTAATGCGTTCGCCGTCGGGAATTCTCTCGAAAAACAGAACGCCGCGCATCGAAACGGTTAAAAGTGCGCAAACAGTTGATAAAAATAAATACGATGTTCGGGATTTAAAGCACCGATTGTTTCCGAATACTCAAAACTCATATAATTTGTTCCCCGAAAAGAAAGATTATTGACGATAAATTTGACAAATCGAATTCAGACTGAACTTATCACGGAACGCGCTGAAAATCATCAACGAATGCGATTGAAAGATTGACAGGCAGAAAAGATTGCATTTAGGATGTATGACATTTCAAGTCATTCGGATAGTCTGCCGAAAACTCATACGAGCTGAATTTTGCGCTGTGTTTCAAAAAAATTGAGTCTTCGCTTGAAGACATTTTTCGTTTCAGATCGAGCCGTCGCCGCCAGTGGAAGCAACGGCGATTCAAGCGTTTGTTCGGTTCTACACAATTAAATATGCCAAGGTTATTTTCCGCCTCAAAGTTGATTTTCACCGCCGTGCTGATGTTGTTCGCCGTCGGCAGCACTTTCGCGCAGGAAGAAGACGAACCGCCGCCGAGTCGTTCAATCAGCTCGCTCGATTTTCAAACGCAGCGTTCGAAGTCGCCGGTCAATGCTTTTTCCAACAATTCAAACGCGCCGAAATCCGCCAAACGCCGCAAAAACATCGCCGCGCTCGGCAGCGCGCAACGGCGTTACAAATTGATTACGCGAGTGGCTTCGACGCGCCGCCCGCCGATTAAACGCAATCGAAAAACGAAACCCGTTTACGTCGTCGAAAAACTCGGCGTAACCTTCTGGCGGCTGCGCCCGCCGCGCACCGACGAAGACGACGCGCCGACTTTTCCCGTCGAAAACGGAAAACGCCGCGAACAATGGACGGCGGAGCGGGTTGATTCGACGACCAATTTTAAGAAGGGCGACCGCGTTCGCTTCACCATCGAATCGCCGCGCAACGGATTTATCTACGTGGTCAACCGTGAATTCTACGCGGACGGCACGCCCGGCGAAGCGAAATTAATTTTTCCGACCTTGAAAACGCGCGGTGGCGACAACGCCGTAACGCAGAGAACTTTAGTCGAAATTCCGCCGAACAACGATGTGATGTCATACTTCGGCATCGAACCCGACCGCAGCGATTACGCGGGCGAAGAACTTTACGTGATTATCTCGCCGACCAAACTGCCGAACATTAATATCGGTTTGCGGGCGCAGGATGCCGAGAAAAAAACATTGAACAAATGGCTTGACGATTGGAGCGCGACCGTTGACGTGTATGATGCCGAAGACGGCGGCGCGAACCGTCAAAACAAAAAATAAAACCCCGGTCGTCGGAACGAGCAAATTAGTCGTGCGGAAAAACGCGCTTGAGATGGAATTCGTTTATCTTCCGGCGGGCAGCTTTATGATGGGTTCGAGTGAAGCCAACATCGGCGAATCATATACTCTCGGCAGAAAAGAGGACGCGGACATTGAGCGCGGAGTCTTCGGCGACGAAAAACCGCAGCACCGCGTAACTTTCGCCGACGGTTTCTGGATCGGCAAAACCGAAGTTACACAATCTCAGTGGACGGCTGTGATGAACGCCAATCCGAGCCTTTACAAAGACTGCGGCGATTGTCCGGTCGAGCGAGTCAGTTGGGAAGATGCCCAGAAGTTCGTCGAGAAACTGAACGCTCAAAACGACGGCTTCGTTTATCGTCTGCCGTCCGAAGCCGAATAGGAATACGCCGCGCGCGGCAGCAAAAGCGGTAACTTTGCCGGTCGAGTGGATGATATCGCGTGGCATCACGGCAATTCGGAAGACGCGGATTCTTCGACCAGAACGCATCCGGTCGGAACGCTCCAGCCGAATCTTTTCGGGATTTACGATATGCAGGGCAACGTCGCCGAGTGGTGTGAGGATGTTTACACTGAAAACTACGAAAACAGTCCGGTTGACGGAACTGCCAACACGACCGGCGATCCCGGCAACCGTGTTCTGCGCGGCGGTTTTTTCAACGATCTTTCGTATCGGCTGCGGCTGCCGCGACGCAACAAACTGACGACCAAAATCCAGCGCAGCGAAAACGGCTTGCGCGTCGTCGCCGTCGAAAAACAATAATTCGGGAATTCTAAAAAAGAAAAAGCGTCGGCGATTTTGCTTATCAAGCCGCCGCCGCTTTTTTCTCGCTTGAATTCTCGATTTCCTCCAAATTCGTTTCAACCTTTTTGACAAGCAGATTTTCGTGTTTAATACTGACGCGCAGGCGGCGATAAATGCTCATCAAATGATTGGCAATCCAGGGAATTGCAAAAAACGCCAGAGCGTAGCCGCGCCAGTCGGCGATCAAAAGCTGAAAGCCCGTGAGAATTAAAATCAGCAGCGTCGTCCAATGACTGAAACAGTATTCGCAGGTGAAAGCGTAAAAGAATTTGCGTTTCAGAATCGAATCACGATCCTCGCAGCGGTCTTGACAATACTCGCGCCACTCGCCGAAAATCTCTTCCTGCGTAACCGTCCAGGCGATGCAGGCGACCACCATTGATAAAATAATCAGCCAGAAAATTTGCGTCGTAATTGGCATAAATACACTTTATCGAATCAAAATCACGCTTTCAAAAGCGGCTTGACGATTTCAAATTCCGAAGATTTACTGAACGCCCGACTGCAAAAATGCTTGTCATCACTTTTCCGCAAACGTCAAAACGGCGGCGGCTGAATCGCTAAAATTCCAACCGCCGCCATCTATTAAATAATTAAAAGGCTGCCTTAAACCTGAAATTAACCGAATTTTCAGGTTTCTACATTCAAGAGCGAACTCAGTTAGTCGCTTTGGCGGCGATGCCGTCAATTAAACCGTTAAGCGGCGTGTATTCGAGATTTTGCGAAGTCGCCACCGCTTCGTAAGTTAGTTTTCCGGCGTATGTATTCACGCCTTCCGCCAAACCTTGGTCGTCCTGAATCGCTTTCTCAAAACCTTTGTTCGCCAACGCCAGCGCGTAAGGCAGAGTCGCATTGGTCAAAGCAAACGTCGAAGTTCTGGGAACCGCGCCCGGCATATTCGCCACGCAGTAATGCAGAACGCCTTCTTCGTAAAACGTCGGATTTGAGTGCGTCGTCGCGTGTGTCGTTTCAAAACAGCCGCCCTGATCAACCGCTACGTCAACTAAAACCGCGCCGTTCGGAATGTCTTTTAACATCGCCCGCGTCAGCAGTTTCGGAGCCGCCGCGCCGACGACCAACACGCCGCCGATCACTAAATCAGCGTGTGAAATTGCCTCGTGAATCGCATACGGACTTGACGCGAGCGTCTGCACTTTCGATAAAAAAATGTCGTCCAATTGGCGCAGACGTTCGAGATTGATGTCAATAATAGTTACTTTCGCGCCCAAACCGACCGCCATTTTCGCCGCTTCCGTGCCGACTACGCCGCCGCCGATGATAACGACGTTCGCCGCCGGAACGCCCGGAACGCCGCCTAATAAAATGCCGCGTCCGCCGTTCATTTTCTCCAAAAACGTCGCGCCGACCTGCACCGCCATTCTGCCCGCAACTTCCGACATCGGTGTCAGCAGCGGCAGAGTTCCTTTTTTATCGGTAATCGTTTCATAAGCCACGCCGGTAATTTTGCGTTCGAGCAGTTGTTTAGTCAACTCAAATTCCGGCGCAAGATGCAGATAGGTGAACAGCAATTGATTTTCGCGCATTCGCGGATATTCGGGCGCGACCGGCTCTTTGACTTTAACGATCATTTCCCCGGTCTGCCAGATTTCATCCGCCGTGTCGAGCATTTTACCGCCCGCTTTAACGTAATTTTCGTCTGAGAAACCCGAACCGTCGCCCGCCGTTTTCTGCACGAAAACTTCGTGTCCCGCGCCCGTCAGAGCATTTACGCCCGCCGGTGTCAGCCCGACGCGATATTCGTTATCCTTGATTTCCTTCGGTAATCCGATTTTCATTTTAAAAATTCTCCAGATGTTACTTAATTATAGAACTTATATTTGTAATTTTACGCTGTTTCGCGTTATTTGTTAAAGCGTTCGGAGTCCAAACTTCAATTTGTCTTCTCGCCGCGCTTCGCTGGCGGAAAGATGCGGTGAAGTGTGAACTCTAAACTTTAGAACATATTTTTTATTTGACACTGATCGCCGCTCCGCCGCCCGCCGCGAGTTTTAAGTTTAATTTCGAGCGATTATTAACCGTGATTTTCTCGATTTTGTAGCTTTGCGGATTCATCTTCCAATCGGCATCCGCGCCGTCAGCGTAAATCGTCGCCGTAAAATCTCGATTCGGCGGCAGGAAATCGAATGTTACATTTGCCGTTCGCCCATTTTCGTCGGTGATTGCGCCGACGAACCATTCGTCTTTATTTTTCGCTTTTCGCGCAATCGTAATGAAATCGCCGGGTTCGGCTTCGAGAATGCGCGTGTCGTCCCAATCAACCGCGACATCGCGGATAAACTGAAAAGCGTCCGGGAATTTCTCGTAATTTTCCGGCAAATCCGCCGCCATTTGCAGCGGCGAATACATTGTCACGTAAAGCGCGAGTTGTTTTGCCAAAGTCGTGTGAACCTGCCGCGTTTTGTCGGCTTGATACGCGCTCAATTTGGTTTGAAAAATTCCCGGCGTGTAATCCATCGGACCGCCGACGAGCCGCGTGAACGGCAGAATCGTTTCGTGTTCCGGCGGATTGCCGACGCTCCAGGCGTTAAATTCGTTGCCGCGCGCCGCTTCCGAAGCCATCCAATTCGGGAAAGTTCGCTGCAAACCCGTCGGGCGCACGGGTTCATGCGCGTCAACCATTATTTTATATTGCGCCGCTTTTTCGGCGACGCGCAGATAATGATTAACCATCCACTGCCCGTCGTGAAATTCGCCGCGCGGCACGATTCTGCCGACATAGCCGGTTTTCACCGCGTCGTAACCGTTCGCTTTCATAAACCGAAACGCTACATCGAGGCGGCATTCGTAATTTGTCGCGGAAGCCGAAGTTTCGTGGTGCATTATTAACTTGACGTTTTTTGACGCGGCGTAATTTTTGAGTTCCGCGACATCAAAATCGGGATACGGTGTCACGAAATCGAAAACTTCCTCTTTCCAATTGCCATACCAATCTTCCCAGCCGATGTTCCAGCCTTCGACCAGCACCGCGTCAATCCCGTTTTTCGCCGCAAAATCAATGTAACGCTTAACATTCGCCGTGTTCGCGCCGTGTTTGCCATTCGGTTTTAATGATTTCCAATCGGTGTTTTTCAGCGTCGTATTATTCGTCTCCGAATAATACCAAGTCGCTTTGCCCGCGTGCAGCTCCCACCACACGCCGACGAATTTCTGCGGTTTGATCCAACTCGTATCAGCAATTTTCGACGGTTCATTTAGATTCAAAACGATTTTCGAGGCGAGAATGTCGGCGGCTTTATCCGAAACGATAACGGTGCGCCAGGGCGTTTGAAAAGGTGTTTGCAGAAACGCTTTCGAGCCGACCGCGTTCGGTGCAAGCCGCGTCGTCAAGCCGAAAGTCTGCCGGTCAACCATCAAATACATCGCCGGATAATTAACCAGCGCGGCTTCGTGAATGTTGATATAAAGTCCGTCGCTCGATTTCAACATCAAAGGCGTTTGCACGGCGTTGTCGGCGAAATTTTGCCGCGTCCCGATTTCCGTCGCCTTTTTACTCGCCGCCGCCGCATCAATCTCGCTCAATTTCGTCGTCGAATAAGCGTATTCGTTCGTGTCGTAATCGCCCGGAATCCAAAACGCTTTGTGGTCGCCGGTCA
>JAYVGL010000007.1:0-11941 GCA_043772175.1 Pyrinomonadaceae bacterium
ACCGCCGCTTCAAACGCGCCCTGCGCGATGCCGACTGATAAAGCCGCGATTGAAATTCGTCCGCCGTCAAGGATTTTCATTGCCTGCGTGAAGCCTTCGCCCAGTTCGCCAAGACGATTTTCGTCCGGCACATAGCAGTCTTCAAACACGACCGAAGCCGTTTCCGAAGCGCGCATTCCCAACTTGTTTTCCTTTTTGTCAGGGCGAAAACCTTCCATTGATTTATCGAAAATAAACGCCGAAATTCCCTTGTTGCCTTTTTCCTTGTCGGTCACGGCGACGGCGACCAAAGTATTCCCGGAAATAGCGTGGGTAATAAAATTTTTCGAGCCGTTGACCGTCCAACCGCCGTTGTTTCGGACGGCGTTCGTCCGCGTCCCGGAAGCGTCCGAACCGGCGTTCGATTCGGTTAGACCCCACGCGCCGAAAGTTTCTCCGGTCGCTAAAGGCACGAGATATTTCTGTTTCTGCGCTTCGGTTCCGAACATATAAATATGATTCGAGCAAAGCGAATTGTGCGCCGCCACGCTCAAACCGACCGAGCCGTCAACACGAGCGATCTCTTCGATAATCGTCGCGTATTCGATGTAGCCCATTCCCGCGCCGCCGTATTCTTCGGGGAAAATCACGCCCATCAAACCGAGTTCGGCGAGTTTCGGGCGCAGTTCAATCGGGAAATGCTGCGTTTCGTCCCATTCCATCACGTGCGGTTTGATCTCGGATTCCGCAAACTCGCGGACGCTCATTTTTATTTGGTGCTGTTCTTCGTTCAATTCAAAATTCATATTAGTAAAGTGTTTATCGGTAAAATTTAGTATAAAAAATCGGCTGTCGAGTTGGTCGTAAAAGTCATCTGAAAATATTCTTTGCAGCTTTTGTTGCCGTTCGGAACAAAGACTATTATAAATCGAATCGCCGGTAGCCGACAACCGGGCGAAGTTTAAGATATAATTTCCACAGAATGCCCGTCGTCAAACAAATCTCGAAATATCTCCTCGCCGCCGCGTTTATTTTAGGCGGCATCAATCATTTCGTAATGCCCGCGTTCTACTTGCGAATAATGCCCCCATATCTGCCCGCGCATCTGTTTTTGATTTACCTGAGCGGCTTTCTCGAAACGGGTTTCGGCATCGGGCTTTTAATACCGAAAACTTCACGCCGCGCCGCCTGGGGAATTATTTTGCTTTTGATCGCAGTTTATCCGGCGAATATCTATATGGCGATGAACACTGAACTTTTCCCCGACATCAATCCCTGGATAATTTATTTGCGGCTGCCTTTGCAAATCGTTCTGATAGGCTGGGCTTTTTGGCACACGAAAAACGACGAGTAGTCAAAACGACCGGCGGACGGCGGCTCTTTATTTTGTTCGACTGTGCCGCTTTTTTTCTTCCCGCAGGCTGATAAAGTCGCTGAGAATGATGGCGGCAGCTTCCGAGTCAACTCGATTCCAGATTTCTTCGACGCTCAAGCCTATTTTCGTTAAATAGCCTTTGGCTTCGTAGGAAGTCAGTCGCTCATCAATTAAAAAGACGGGAACGCTGATCGAGAGCGCAAAATTTCGCGCTAAACGTCGGGCTTCGAGCGACATCGGGCTTTCGGAATTATCGGTTTCGAGCGGCAAACCTAAAACCAAACCGACGGCATCAAACTCGTCGAGATAAGAGACGACTTGTTTGAGTAGTTTTTTCCAGCTTCGACGTCCGATGACGGCGACCGGACGCACGGTAAATTGGAGTTCGTCGCTGACGGCAACGCCGATGTGTTTCATTCCCAAATCGAGCGCGAGCAGTCTGCCGGTCAACGGAGCGCGAAAAACATCTGTAAAATCGTTTTGATTAGTCGTTTCTTGGGTTTGCACGAGAAATTTATTACAGTGATAACGTCTGCGTTTAAATTATAACCTTTAACGCGCCGTCAACGTAGAACCACAAAAGAGGTATTTTAATAAATGTCATATCGCCTGAAGTATTCAATCGCCTTTCTTTCGTCAATCATCGCAATCTATTCGATTGCAAACATTATTTATTACGTCAGTTCGCCGGTTTACAATTTGTTTACCGCCAACGCTCAACAGCCGATCAACGATGCTGGAGCGCAGATGCGGATTTTCGATTCGGTTTTGCAGCATATTCAAAACGATTACGTTGACGAGCCGAATCTGGAAAAGGTTCGCGCTGGAGCCTTGCGCGGTTTAGCTTACGGGCTTGATCCGTATTCGTCGTATCTGACGGCGGAACAGGTGAAAGATTATCAGAACAAAAAAGCGGGTAATCAGGTTGGTATCGGCGCGGAATTTTCGCAGGTTTCTTCGTATTTGTATGTGATTGCGGTGATTAAGGATTCGCCCGCCGACAAAGCCGGTTTGAAGTCCGGCGACGTGATTGAATACATCGAGAATAAAGCGAGCCGCGATATTTCATTGTATGATGCGCGGCAATTGTTGATGGGCGCAGCCGATTCAAAGGTTAATCTGCGCGTTCTGCGAACCGGCGAAAAGCCGCAAACCATCGCCGTTACACGCGGCAGCTACAAAGTCCCGGAATCGCAGGCGCGTGTTGAGGCGGGCAAAATCGGTGTCGTCAAAGTTTACAGCCTCGAAGCGGGCGAAGCCAAAGACATTAGAGCGCGGGTTGAAGAATTGAAAAAACAGGGCGTGGCGAAAATTATTTTAGATTTACGCGGCGTGGCGACCGGCGATTTGTCGGAAGCGGCGGACACGGCGAACATTTTTATCAAAGACGGCACACTGGCGGAAGTCATCGGGCGCGACAACAAAGCGACGCAAACATTTACGGCGGACGCGAACAAGTTTTCATTCGACGGCAAAGTCGTCGCGTTAATTGATTTAGGAACTTCGGGCGCGGCGGAAGTCGTCGCGGCGGCGATTTTGGACCGGCAGCGCGGCGAAGTCGTCGGCGAACGTAGTTTCGGTGCGGGAACGCAACAGCAGTTGTTCACCCTTCGCAGCGGTGACGGCTTGCTTTTGACTACCGCGAAATGGGCTTCGCCGACCGGCAAAACCTTCCTTTCGACCGAACGCACCGAATCCGGCGTAAAACCTTCAATCGAGGTAAAACGTCCCGAAACGCCCGAACCGCTCGATGTCGAAGATTTGATTGACAAACAGGAACAGGAAAAACAACAGCCGAACCCGAATGCCACGCCGACTCCGCAAGCGACTCCGAAGCCGCAAGTCTCGTTGGAAGATTTGCAGTTGAAGAAAGCGTTGGAAATTTTGCAGGACAAAGCGAACGCGGCGAAAGCCGGTGAGTAAGTCAAGGCAAAAGCAGAATTGTAAAAGGCTGTCAAGATGCAAATCTTGACAGCCTTTCTTCATATAGATCGGCAAACTGCTTATCGCTGACTTTCAACTGTTTATCATTTTGATGGTAAAAGCTTTCGATTAACAGCGAATAGTTGACATCGAATAGCGAAGAGCGTCGCTTCATCCCGTTGAATCGAATTATTTTATCAATCCATTTACCTTTTTACTTTTCCGAATCACTGCTAAAATCGTTTTTCAATGACCGAACAAAATTACAGAGTGCGTCCGATTGCCGAAGACGAGTTTTCTGAATGGCTTCGTTTGCGAAAACTTTTGTGGGACGAAATCGGCGACGCGGAACACGAAGACGAGATGGCGGACATTTTCGAGCATACCGATTCGCAGCTTGTCCTGGTTGCGGAAACCGACAACGGCAGATTGGTCGGCTTTCTCGAAGCGAGCATTCGCCCGTTCGTCGAAGATTGCGAAACCGATAATGTCGGTTATCTGGAAGGCTGGTTTGTCGAAGAATTTTATCGGCGGCGCGGCATCGGCGGCATTTTGGTTGAAGCGGCGGAAAATTGGGCGCGGGAAAAAGACTGCGAAGAGATGGCTTCGGACGCGGAAATCGGGAACGAATTGAGTTTGACGGCGCATCAGAAACTCGGTTACGAGGAAACTTCGCGGCTGGTGCATCTGCGAAAGGATTTGCAATGAAAAATTACGAACTGCGAATGACGAATTATAGATTGACGATTGCTAAACTATTTTGCGTTGTTTGCGCTCTCGGCAGTTTGATTATTTCCGCCCGCGCCCAATCAATCAATCAAAATTCTCCGACACCGATTGTAACGAGCGAAATCAGCGGCAGAATTCCGGCGCGGGATTTGGGCGACGCGCGTTTGACGAATTTTTTTTACACTTTCGACGGCACACAGGGCGACGTTTTTATTAACGTCGTTACGACAAATTTCAACGGCGACATTGATGTTTTCACTGCCGATAATCTGCGCCCGCTGGCAAAAATTACGGTTTACGCCGACGCTTCCAATAATGAAACGGGCAGAGTCATCTATCTGCGTCAGCCGCTCAAATTGATTTTGCGAGTTGAAGGACGCACGCCGAACGACGACGCGGCGACGTTTCGGATAAAATTTGCGGGCAGCTTCGCACCTTCGACGGCAATCGCCGAAACGGTCGCCGCGCCCGAAATAAAATCTAATAACCAAACCGACGTGCGCGTCAATTCCGTCGGCACGATCACCGAAATCATACCGAAACCGACTCCGACTCCAAAAGCCGCCGTCGCCAAAATCGAAAAGCCGATTAAGGAAAAGAAACCGAAAGTAGCTGCGGAAAAGGTTGAGGAAAATCAATCGGGCGAGACGCAAACCAAAGCCGAAAAAAATGCCGCGCCTGAAAATACGACGAAAAAAACGATTGCCGAGACTGCGCCTGAAAAAGTAGAAAAATCGGCGGCAGCCGATTCGCCAACAGTTGTCGTAACCGAAGAAACAGCAAAGAAATCAGGAGAAACTGCGGAGAAAATCGAAGCCCCCATAAATAAGGAAACGGAAATTAAACCCGAAGCGAAAAAGCCTGAAATCAAAGAAACAGGCACGGCGAAACCGACGAAGGAAAAGAAAAAATCGAACGCCGTCAAACCCGTTCCGCCGTCCGAATTAACCAACATAAGTTTGATTATTCTGTTCAAAGACGGCACGAAAATCGAACGCCCGATGAGCGAAATCTTAAAATTCAGCGTTGATAAAGGAGTTTTGACCGTCATCTCGAAAGACGGCATAATCGGGCGTTATTCGATTCTCAATGTCGAGAAGATGACGATTCAATAAAAGTTTAAAACCCGCGTTTGAACGTAAAAAACCGCCGGCAAAAGGCGGCAGTTCGGATTAGATCAAATTTTGAACTCTAAACTACGAAATGGCTTCCCGCAGTTTGCCGACGAGTTGGTTGTTCGGATTTATCGCTTCGAGTTGGGCTAAAATTTTGGCGGCTTCTTCCTTGTTTCCTTGCTTGTAATAAGCAATGCCGAGATTATAAAGCGTCGGTTCGTGTTTCGGATTGGTTTGCAGGGAAGTCTGAAATTCTTTGACGGCGCGGTCGTAATCGGGCGCGGCGCGTTCGACGAAGGTGATACCCAAATCGGTGCGAACATTGACATCATCAGGCTTTTTCGCCAACGCCTGTTCGTACCATTTTTCCGCTTTCTCAAATTGTCCGGCATCGAAATTCGTGTTGCCGATTTTGACGATTAAATTATAGTCTTCGGGTTTGAGTTTGTTTGCCGCTTCATAGTAAGCGACGGCTTTGTCGAAGCCTTTAATTTTCAGATACAAATCGCCCGCCCTGATTTGCGCGTCAAAATCATTCGGCTTATTTTTCGCATCATCAATCGCGCCGGAAACGTCGGGCAGCCTGCCGCCGTTTGCCGGTTGATCTTTAACGACGATATTTTGCACCTGAGGATTCGCCGCCGTCAGCGCACCCGTCTGATCCTGCGAAATGACGGTTGTCGGCGCGTTTTTGTTAATTCGATTAGCGACGAAAAATCCGAGAAACAAACCGATAATCAATCCGCCGATGCCGAATGTAATACTATTTTTCATAGAATGGTAAATGGTAAATGGTAAATGGTGAATTGAAGAGAAGAACAATTCACCATTTACCATTTACCGTTTTCAAATTGAATTTATGCGTAGCTGTGCAGTCCCGGCAGCAAGTAGCTGACACCCAAGTAGGTGAAAATCACGAACAAAAACGCAACGACGGCGAAATATGCCGAGCTTCGCCCAGTCCAGCCGCGAGAAATTCGGGTGTGCAAAAATCCGGCGTAGGTCAGCCACGCGACCAATGCGCCGGTTTCCTTAGAGTCGAAACCCCACGGTCTGCCCCACGATTCGTTCGCCCAAATCGCGCCCGTAATCAGAAGCATCGCCAAACCCGCGAACGCCAGGCACGCCGTTTTATACATCAAGCCGTCAAGCAATTCTAAAGCGGGAAGTCTCTCTATTAACTTTTCGGTTCTGAATGCGAATAAAATAACGAAAAATGTTCCGGCGAGCGCGGTTAAAAGTCCGGCGAGTTCGACCGGATTGGTGTTCAGACTCGTGAACATTTTCGCGCCGTTCGTCTGAACGTATTGTTTCGCCGTCAAATCGAATTGCGTCGGTGTCAGGGCGGAAAATTCCTGCGCCGAAAGTCCCTGTTTGGAAGCGATTTCTTTTCCGGCAGCGACATACTGATTCGGGTTGGCGGCGAGCTGCGCCTGCAATCTGGCGGGCGCGTCGGCGGCTGATTTAATGCCTGACACCAAAAACACGACGGCGAGAATTTGCGCGGCGAAAGCTAATTTTAACAAAACGTGTCCGGCTTTTTTCGCCGATTCGTTGTTTTGATAAACGTAAAATGTAAACGCGATGATCGTTCCCAAAAGTAAAATTCCGGCGGCAACCAGAGTTTCGCCGACGTATGGAACGGCGATGCGAAACGGCGCGGAAAAAGGTTTCGCCGAATTCGCGTTCGGCACAAAAAGTCCGATGCGATAGACGAATTCGGTGAAGACGGAAAACTTGCTGACGGTCGCAATCACGCTCAAAGCGAAAACGCTCGAAAAAATCGCCATCGCTTCGGGTTTGACCTTATCTTTCAGCAAATAAATGACTGCGACAGCGAAACAAACCAACGCCACGCCGTAACTCAAACTCGCCACGCCGACGTGAATCGGTCGCCAATATGAATCGAGAACCGGCGGCAGATTGATAAATTCACCGCCGATGAATCGCGCCAAAGTTAAAATCAAAGCCGCTAACGGCAGTGTGAACGCGCTCAGAAATTGAAAGTTTTTGCGGTTCGCAAGCATCAGCGTCGAGATGCCTGCGCCGAACGCGAACGCGATGCTCAAATCATAAAGGTTGGCGAACGGAATATAGCGGAAAAACCACGGCGTAATCATATTACCGCTTTCGTGCAGCTTGGCGATTTCGATGTCATAGGCTCCGACCCAGCGCACCAGCCAACTCGAAAGGTTGAAGAAAACGCCGAGCGTCCCCGTCCACAAACCGATCTTCTGCGCCATCTCCGAAGGCGCGTAAAGATTGGTCAACTGGAACAGTGCGGCGAGAATGTAGCAGGCGAGCGCGAGCATCATCAGCGCGCCGTCGGAGATAAAGTTTCCGCCGATTTCGATGCGCCCGAACAGCATCAGAAACGCGCCGCCGACCGCCAGAATCGCAGGCAGATAATTTTTCCAGACGGACGCTGCCGCCGTCGCCGAAGTTTCTCTGCCGATTAAAATTTCGCTCTCGATATTTCTTGCTTCCTGCATATTTTTACTTTATTTGATTGTCCTGTCTCGGTTTTAGATGCTCGGCAATCTTCTTGAATTTATCTTCAAAACCCTGTTCGCCACGATTGGCGTTGCCGCCTAAAACGATCTCGTAACCGTTGTCTTTCGATTCTTCAATCATCGCCCAAATTCTTCGATGCGACACGAAAAACACGAAACATAGTGCGCCGATTAACCCGAAACCGCCGATATACCACGCGATAAACGCGGCGTTGAACGGATCGTATTTGATTGCCAGAACGTGCGCCAGCGGCGATTTCTCAAACTCCTTCAAACGCCATTTGTAACCCGCGACCGGCGCACCGATTGGGACGTTCGGCGGTAGTTTCGCGCCGAAGGCGTAAGCCGTCTTTTTCTCGCCGTCGGGTGTCGTGATATTCAAAATCGCCGCCGGATTTTTGTAATCAGCCGAGCGCGTGTCGGGTTTGCCTTGATTCAGAACAAAATCGGGAAAAAACGCTTCGTAATCTATATTCGTTCCGTCCGCCAGAGTCGTCGAACCGTTTCGCATTAAATCTACGTTCAACGCTTCGCCGCCGTTCTGCGGTGTCAGTTCGAGCGACATCGTTCGCGCACTGCCGACGGTGATCGCGCTCGCTTGAAAGAACCGATAGCCGCGATATTCAAACGGGCGGTTCAAACTGACATCGGCGACGGTTTCGCCGTATTGCGGATCATTAATTTTGATGCGCGTGTGCCAATCGAGCGTGTTGGGAATCTCAATCGAGCCTTTCGGGTCAATCAGATTCTGCTGAATATCGGTGCATTCAATCGTAAACGGCAAACCGACGGCGAACTTTTCCTGTTTGTCGAGATTAAATTGAATAAGCTTGATTTCGCTCGTCTTTTCGCCCGGAATCATCCGCACATCGGCATCGAAGCCGGTTTGCAGAGCGACAAAATGACCGAGAAACAGGGTTAATAGAAAAACGTGAACGATATACGCGCCCAGACGATTCCACCTGCCTCTTTCGCCAAAAACGAAAAAATTCGTTTTGCTGATAATCTCCGAGTAGTTTTTATTGCCGTGTTCATCAACCGCATATGCGCTGCCGGTGCTTTCGACGATTTGCGGTCTAAAGCCTTGACTCTTGAAAGCCAGCGCGACTTTTCCGGCGGTTTCCCTCGCCGTTTCGCCTGATACTTCCAGGACGGCATTCTGTTTTTGCCGCAACAGCCAGCCGCGCGTCGCGCTGCGCTTCGGCTTTGAAATATATGTCCAAGCCGTCGGAATATGTTCGATTGAAGCCAGCACGATGTTCAGCGACAATATCAAAAGCAGAAAGTTAAAATACCAGCTATGGTAAATATCGAAAAATCCGATTGTCCCGTAGATCAGCTTTTCAGCCGGTGTCAGCGAAGCGAAATAGGCATCGAAGCCGTTAACATTCTGCTGGACGATCAGCATTCCGACGAGCGACAGCAAAACCATCAGGCACAACAAAAACACGCCGAGCCGCACGGAACTGATAAAATCGAGGACGCGGTTCAACAGCGGAGCTGATTTCGACTTGGAAAAACTTCCGGCTTGCTCTTTTATTCTTTCTTCGGCAACTGACATTGTTCTCAAAATATGGCTGACAGGGAAAATCATAACTTAGCGAAATTTATTTGTCATCCATCAGAAAATAAGCGCGGCTATTAAGAAATAGAAGATTTATTTAGCTGCGTCTTGTTTGGAAAATTGATTTACACAAGCTATTCTGTTGATACGGTAAATTTGAGCGCATTCTAATGAAAGTAATTACGGCGGAAATAGAACGGACGAGGGCGATCAGCGTAGGCGAAAAGGCGGCGGCGTATCTGGAATTGTCCAAGCCGCGCATCGCATTTATGTTGGTTTTGACGGCGGCAGCGGGCTTTTATTTAGGGTCGGCGAGCGGTTTCGACGTGGTGCTGTTCATCAATAACACTATCGGCATCACGCTTCTGGCATTTGGCGTAGCGACTTTAAATCAGGTTTGGGAACGCAAAACCGACGCGCTGATGGAGCGCACGGCAACGCGCCCGTTGCCGACCAACAAAGTATCGGCGGTCGAAGCGTTGGTTTTCGGCGTTTCGATGTGTCTGGTGGCGGAAATTTATCTGGCGGTTCTGGTCAATCTGCTAACGGCGATTCTCGGTCTAGTTGTTATCGTCGGCTACGTTCTGCTTTATACGCCTTTGAAAACAAAGACTTCGGCTTCGACCGCCATCGGCGCAATTCCGGGCGCACTGCCGCCTCTAATGGGTTTTACGGCGGCGGCGAACGACATTACTTTAGGCGCGTGGACGCTTTTTGCGATGCTTTTTTTGTGGCAGTTCCCGCATTTTCTGGCGATTGCCTGGATGTATAAAGAGCAATACGCCAAAGCCGGAATCAAAATGTTGCCGGTCGTCGAACCTTCGGGGAAAATCACGGCGCGGCAAATCGTGATTTTCACCGTTCTTCTGCTGCCGGTCAGTCTCGTGCCTTATTTTATCGGAATGGCGGGTTTAATCTACTTGATCGGCGCGAGTTTTTTGGGCTTATGGTTTTTAGCGGCGAGCATTAAAGCCGCCCGCGCCAAAACCGTTGAACAGGCACGAAAGCTGTTACTCGTTTCCGTTCTTTACCTGCCCCTGATTTTCGCGCTGATGGTTTTCAACCATAAGTAATAAATATAGAGCAGGAGTTTCCAACAAATCTCTAATCGTAAGTTGAAAGGTTATGAAAGTCGGAACAATCGAAACTACTTTTGAAGAAAAAAAACGCACCCGCCGTGCCGGTCTGACCAGCGGTTTCGGCTCAGGCGGCAGTCGCAATAACGGCGGCGGCGGAGACAACGGCGGTAATAACGGCGGCGGCGACAATCGCAAAGACGATTACATCGAAAGCAGCGAGTCGTATCCATCGAATAAATATCGTATCGGAATGTGGTTTTTGCTGCTCGTCGTAATGATGACCTTCGGCGGTTTAATCGGCGCGTATATTGTTATTTCGACCAACGGCGTGATGGAATGGAGACCGTTCGCTCTGCCGATACAGGTTTGGGTCAGCACCGTTTTGATTTTAGTCAGCAGTATCACCTATAAAGTCGCGCAGAAGGCGATTGATAAAGACGACCAAACGAAAGCGAAAAACTTTTTGCTGGCGACAACCGTTTTCGGCGGAATGTTTATCGCCTCGCAACTGCTCGCGTGGGTCGAACTCGTTCGGCAGGAAGTTTATATGGCGAGTAATCCCTACGCCGGATTTTTCTATATTTTAACCGCCGTCCATGCCTTTCACGTTATCGGCGGCATTGCCGCGCTCGGCTTCGTCGTTTTGCGAACGTGGCAAAAAACGGAAAATGATGACGAACTCACCAAACGCAAACAAATTTTCAACACCGTCGGCTGGTATTGGCATTTTATGGACGGGCTGTGGGTCGTATTGTTCTTGCTCCTCGCGTTCTGGAAATAAAAAATGTCAACAATTGCCGTTTCACAAGAAGCCAAACCGAAACTTTTCATTAACGTCCTGTCGGTGGTGGTTCCCGTTGCGATTGCCGTTCTGATCTCATTTCCCAATAAATTCGATTTAGGCGATTGGACGAAAAATCTGTCGCACGTGATTGGCGGTATCAACACACTGACGACTATCGCGCTGATCGCCGGTTTGATCTTCATCAAACAAAAGAAAATCCAACAGCACCGAATTGCGATGACCGCCTCATTCGCGCTCGGCAGTTTATTTCTGGTTAGCTATATCACTTATCACGCCACCAATCCGGCAAACGCCTTCAATGGCACGGGATCGGCACGAATCGCTTATTTAGTTTTACTGATTTCACACATCGGACTTTCACTCATCGTCCTGCCGCTCGTTCTGCGGGCGATGTATTACGCCGTCACCAAACAGTTCGAGAAACACAAACGAATCGTCAAATTCGCTTATCCGATTTGGCTCTACGTTTCGGCGACGGGCGTGATTGTTTATCTGATGCTTTATCATCTGTTTCCTGCTAATCAAATCTAAAATTGTGAGCCGACTTTTCGATGATATTTTGACAGCATCGAGAAAGATTCATTTTGAGGTAGTATCAAAAGTTGTGGAAATAGAAAAAAGATAGAAACAGCGTATCCTTGTTTTGATTAAAAACTAAACAGGCTCGAAGCCTAAATAGGAGGATACGCTATGACACAAAATCACACTAAAAATAATTGTAAAACAACTGAGATTTCTCAAGATAATTTGTTCTTTGATAATGACATTTACGAAAATGAGGCGAATTTGCCGCAGTTTAATTCGGAGCGATTGGCTCGAAATGCGGCTCAACAAATGATTCAAGCGGCTTTAGAAGCAG
>JAYVGL010000008.1:0-30307 GCA_043772175.1 Pyrinomonadaceae bacterium
GTGGTATCTCTTTGAGCAGACACGGTTTCGCCGGAAATCACGGTTTCCGGTGCGGCTTCGGCAGCGATGTGTTCGAGGGCGACCGCGACCGTGCCGAATCTCAATTTATCGCCCGCTTTAACGGCAACCGCTCTGCCGTAAGCGATACGTTCGTCGTTGATGAAGGTTCCGTTGGTCGAGCCGGTGTCGGAGATTACCAGATGTTTTTGCGAATTCAAAATCAGTGCCGCGTGAATTTTAGAAACGCTTACGTCATCAAGCCACAAATCGTTTTCTTTAGTGCGCCCGACGCTCAAACGCTGTCGTTCGGCGAACGCCAATTCTTTGGTTCGCGGCTGATCTTTAATCGTAAAAGAGGCGATGAAGATTTCCTTTTCCGGTTCGATCACGATTTCCGGCGGCGGACTGACGACGACGTTTTTCAAATCGGGAAGGCTGACGTTAATCGCCCCTTCGCGTTCCGTCTCTTCGTCGCCGAAACTGTCGAAACCCGCCAGCAGTTTTACGCCGGTCGTGAAATAATCCGGCTTGATTTCCAATTTCAAAGGCGCGTAAGTGTAGTAACGCTTGTCGTTTATGTGGTCAATCGCGGCGATCAGCAATTCGTTTTCGAGTTTTTTGATGGCGGCTTCGGCATCGGTCGAAAACTTGTCCCACTGCATTTTGAGTTTGATGTTGTGCGGCACGAATTTTCGCCCGCCGCCGATGTCCTTCGCTTCCGCGTCGAGCAGCGATTTTAATCTTTCGATCAACTCGCTCGTCGCCAGACTGCTCGAAGGTTTCCAATTTCTGCCCGTCAAACGGTCGAAAGTTTCGCCGACGCGCGTCAAAATCCCGCGCACCAGCCAATCGGCGGAGACGCTTTTTTTTGCCGGTAAAAGTTTATTTTCAGACATTTTAGAATCGTTTAATTTTTTTGCAAGCGACTGTTAAAAAGTGTCTGTAATTCTACCTGAATCGGCAGACGAAATAAAGATCGAAAATGGCGGTTCAGTCGCCGAAAATTTATTCGGACGAACGCTGGCGGCAAAATCTTTTCTTCGTATTATTTGAAACCGGCGGCGGCAGATTTTCTTTCGCAAACGCCTGGAAAATTTTCATTGACATTTGTTAAAAATGTTTGCTACTATGCCAATGACGTTTTACAAATGTCTTCTAACAAGCCCGCAGTTGTCCAGTTTTTTCAGCAATTTATTTCTATTAATATGAAACAAAGAGGTTCGTTCTCCAAATCGGAACAAGGTATTTCGATAGTTGAAATAGTCGTTGTCATACTGCTTATCGGCATTATCAGTGCCATCGCCGTCGGCACACTAACCACGCCCAAATTGTATAACGCCGAGAATCAGGCGTTGAGATTTATGGATTTGATGCGTGAAGCCCAGCAAAGAGCGTTGACGCAGAAGAAAACGATGCGCGTTGAAATCAACTCGACCCAGCGATTCATTCGTTTGATTGATGAAAATGAAGTAACCGGCTCGGCTGCCGTGCCGACGGCTGCCAACGACATCATCGTTAAAACGATACCTTACGTTGACGGTAATACTTTTTTGAATTTGACTCCGACCAATATGACGGCGACACCGGCGGAACTCACGCCGGTTTTGCCGGTCGCGTTTGCCAACAGCACTCATCCGACCAGTGTCGGCAATCAGGTGCTGACGATGCGATTTATGAGTAATGGAACGGTCAGGAGTGCCGGAACCGATGCTATCGGAAGCAATTCTACGCCGACCGGCGCGACGATTTACGTTTGGTCACGACGAGATTCCGACACCGCTCCGACACCAACCGTCGCCAATGTCTTGCGAGCCGTGACGGTTTTAGGAACTTCCGGTTCGACAAAGCTGTGGAAATGCGGCGTAACGGCAAGCGGATGCACGGCTTGGACGCGCTGAACAAAGAACAAATCGTCAAGATTTTCAACTTCTCGAAGACGCTTTCCGGGCGCAAAACATTTAACTTTTCAGCCGCTTTATTTTTTTAATCCGAATTGAAAAATGCTAATCAAAAATAACGAAAAAGGATTTACATATATCGAAGTCATTATCGCCATTCTGATAATGACCATCGGAGTTTTGTCGCTGCTTTCGGCGATTACCTACGCGGTGGTGCGGGAACGCGAAGCGGAACAGCGAAGCACTGCCCGCCAACTGACCAACGCCGCTTTGGAATCAATTTTCGCCGTGCGCGATCTTCAGCAGTTGAGCCAAGCCAACCGGGTAGTGACCGCGATTAGCACTTGGGACGCGGTTGCCAATGTCGGAGCGACACCGCAGGGAATTTTCCTGACCGGCTACAACCCGATCAGACAGGATTCCGGCTTCGACGGAATCGAAGGAACGGCGGACGATGCCTGTCCCGCCCCCGGCAACTGCGTCGTCGGCGCAAATACCAATGCGAGTGCGGTCATCGACGGCTACCAAAGACAAATCATAATTGCGAATATCCTTGAGGCGGGTTCCGCCACTGTTTCCAATCGAAGAAGTGTCATTGTCAATGTCAGATACAGCGTCGGACAGGGACCGCAGCGAATCGAAACCGTTTCGACGATTGTCGGTCGAACGGACGACGTTCGTGCTTTTTAGTTTATTTTTCAAATCGAAGGGAATCTTTTATATGCCGGACAAAATACTTTTTTTTGAACCAGAAAATCGTCGGGAAACGGGTTTTTCATTGATTGAATTGATGATTTCGCTGTCCGTTTTTCTGATCTTTATCGCCGCCATCTACGGCGTGTTACGCATCGCCAACGTCCAGAAAAGCACGGTCAATTCACAAACCGACGTGATGCGAAATCTTCGTCTCTCGCTCAACACCATCGGGCGCGACGCGGTGAACGCCGGTCTCGGCTACAGTCGCATCGGCGGCAATATGCCGGACAATTTAACCAATGTGCGGATGGGTCTGCCGGCGGATGTCAACGCAACGCCCGACCTTTTGACCGCCGTTATCGGCGGCGATAATATCAATACCAATGTTTTTCTGACGGGAGGGGTGCGAACAGATGTCATCGCGTTCGCCCAGGAAGATAAAACTTTCGGTCCTCCGATGGGGATCACCGATGCCGCCGCCTTAAACGGAAACGATTTAACTTTGACCGCCGCTCCCACCACCCAAGTTCCCAATCTGTTCGATCTTTATTTTATTACCGAAAACGACCGCACGGCGATGGCTTTAGTAACGACCAAAACCAGCAACACCAGTCTGCAATTTCAAACAGCCGACCCGCTCGGAATCAACGCGCCGTATAACGGCAACGCCAATAACAAAAGCCGACTGACCAAGTGCTTAAACGCCGCCGAAGTCAGTTGTATGAATTACACAATTAATGCGGCGGGTCCCAGCGCGACGGCGAAAAAGATTATTTGGGTGAGCTACAGCGTAACCAACGATGGAACGCTGATACGGACGAGTTACGGCAACAACAAGGACGGCACGGCTGCCCAGCAGATACAAAATCAGCCGATTGCGTATGATATTCAAAATCTTCAAATCCGTTATCTTTTGCGAAACGGAACATTTACCAATGATCCTTCCGCCGTCGGCACTAACCAGCTTGCGCTGAACAGCGTCGTGCAGATTCAGGTAACACTAACGGCGCGCATTACGGTTCAGGAAAACGGCGTGAGCGTTCAGAGACCGGTTGATCTCAAATCAACTTTCAGCACCAAAAACCTCAATTACGATGTCAGTTAAATTTAAGAGGAATTTTTATATTATATGAGCAAGTTCAAAAGGTCATTCAAAAACGGTTCTTTAAATTCCAAAACCAAGTCTGAGAAAGGCGCGGCGTTGGTGATCGTTATTTTGGTAATGCTGCTGCTGATGGGATTTGTGGCAATCGTGCTGTCGCGCGTCAATACAGAAACGGTGCTGACCGCGAACGACTCGTCTGAAAACCGTTCGCTCGCCGCTTCGCAAGCCCAGATCGAATCGGACAGCCGCGATTTCGTCAATCTCTTTAGGAGAAAACTTTCGCCGCCGGACAGCGACATTGATGTTATCCGGGCTTCGACCGTTCCGAACTTCACCGATTACGATTTTTCCGGCAAAACCATCGTCCAGACAAAGGATGCAGAGGCGACCGAAATCACCAGCGGTGATTACACGGGTTTATATTCTTTACAGGACAGATGGGAAATCACCGTTCCCGCACGCGACCGAAACACGGAGGTTCTCAGCACCCTCAAACGCAGTTTCATCAACGACCGCATTCCGATTTTTCAGTTCGGGATGTTTTATGAAGACGACTTGGAATTAAACCGTCCGCCGTTGTTCAGCTTCGGCGGCAGAGTTCACACGAACGGCAACTTGTTCGTTTCAGCCAGTCCGATAGCTTCGGGCGGCGGCATTTATTTTAACTCCAAAACGACCGTCGTCCGCGAAATCATCAACGACATCTGGAAAATGGGAACGGCTTTGTCGCCGGGAACCGACGACCAAAACGGCGTAAAATTTGCCGACACCGCCGGAACTTATCAGGACCTATTTACCAACAAAGCGACCGTCAAATGCGTGAGTCCGAGCGGAGCCAATGTTTTCGCTCCCAACCCGCAGTTCCCCAATAACGTGAATCTGCCGAATTGCAGTGCCAGAACCGAATGGGAGACAGCTACCGCGCCCGCCATAGCTGATAGAGAGCCGTTTCAAGGTAATCTCGCCAATCACAAACCGCGACTTGATTTGCCGCTCTACCGACTCGGCGTAAATTTGATCGAACTCGTCAAGCGCGGTAAAAATACCGGCGATGTCGTTAAAGACAGCGCGAACACCGTCGCTGCCGTAAATGCCGCCACGCAGGACAGCGCGAATCTTTCGTTTGAAAGATTCGCCAACAAGCAGGGCATCCGAGTTTCACTTGCCGACGCGCAAAACAAACTTCCGGGCTGTAACGGTGTCGTTCCCAACGCCACTTTCAATGAGTGCGGAATCCGACTCGACCGCCTGCCGACCGGCTATCTGCCGAAGCCGATGACTGACGGCTACCAAGCGACGCGCTTGAATACGACCAGATTTGCACAAACCGGCAAACAGATGTGGATTAAAGTTGAAATGGTTGATTTTGACTTTAACAGCGGCGTGCCGGTTACCACCGACATCACCGAGGAAATTTTGAGTCTCGGCGTTACCGAACGTGCGCCGGTTGATGCCAATTTTCAAATCTCCGGCTACGGTTTATCCACGCTCGCCAACACTTCACCGGCAAAAACCGATGCCCGTTCCATCATCAAATTGCAGCGATTTGCGATTCCGGGTCCAACGATCACCAACGCCGCCGGACCCGCCAACAGTTATCTGTCCAACCAAACCATCGGCGGAGTCAATCACAATTTAGTCATTCGATACAATGCCGTATTGACTGACCCGAATGCACCGAACGGCTGCGCCACCGTTCCGCTCGCGTGCGGCGTGCCGGTCAATGTTTTTTCGGCTCCGCTTCCGGCAGCTTCTGCTACTGAAGTTCAGGAAAATGCGGCGCACTTGAAATCGGCAAAGTTCCTCGCCGTGAGTCCGACGTTCGACACTTCGATTGTTCCTTTTCCGATTGAACTTTTCGATACTCGTGAAGGTGTGGCGAACGACCGGGCGGCGGCTTTCGGCACTCCCCTCAATGTTCCCGGCACTGATAGTTTCGGCAATGACAATGTTACCAGAGCCGGCGTGATGAGTATGATTGATATTGACGTTGCCAATCTGAAGACATTCTTAAACGGTGGTCCCGGCAGTTTCGACAACTTATTTCCGATCAACACTCCGGCGGCAATCGCCAACGGCAATCAATCCTTGAGAAGTGCCTTTGTTCCCCAGAACAAAGGCTGGGTGCTTTACGTTTCCGACCGGCGCGGCGATGCCGATTTTGACGGTGAATACGATATGGAGGACATCATTCCCGATAACGTGATGCAGTTTAACGAGGATGTCAACGGAACGGGGGTTTTCAATCCCGGCAACGGCGTATTCGATAATTTGTTTTACGCCAATGATAACAACTTTTTTGAAGCTCCGAGATACAACGAAACCTATCTTAAAAGTCAGGCGGCGACCGCCGATCACGGATATTACCGGCGCGGTGTCCGCCTTATTAACGGCTCGGTTTTGCCGGGCGTGTATAACCGATTAACCCCGACGACGACGAAAGGTTTTACTTTGGCGAGTGAGAACGGCGTTTACGTCAAAGGCGATTATAACGCGACCAGCGTTACTTTGTCGGGAACGACCGCGCCCGCGCTCTCGTCAAATTATTTTCCGCAGGGCGGCGATTTGACGACGGCAGGTTCGGCGAACGCGACTAACCATATTCCGGCAGCGATTGCTTCCGACGCGACGACGATTCTCTCGAACGCCTGGAACGACAGCAAAAGTTTCGCCACTCCGTTCGCTCAGGAATCGCGGGTGGCGACCGCCACCGTGATCCGTTTCGCGCTGCTGACCGGCGACATCGTCACCGGCAAAAATGGAACTGCTACCGAATTTCGTCCGAGTCCCATCGGAGGACTCGGCAACGGGGGCGTTCACAACTTCAAGCGGTTTCTGGAACAATGGTCGAATGTTCGGCTGAACTACACCGGTTCCTTAGTTAATTTGTTCAACTCTCGAAACAATAACGCTTCTTTCAAATGCTGCGATGCGGTTTACAATCCGCCCAACCGCGACTGGTCTTTCGACACGACCTTTAAAGACCCGAATCGCCTGCCGCCGGGAACGCCGTATATTTACTCGATGACCTTTACGGGTTTTCAACGGATGAACGAATAAACGGTCAGCACAATAAAACAAAAAGCGCGAACAGAATTTTGTTCGCGCTTTTTATTTGTGCGGCACGTTCGCCGAACTTTGAAATTGTCCCGTCGTAGAAAGTGAGTGAGAAATTTTTCCGATTTATCGTATAATCGAAACGAAACTCAGGATGCAGGAACTTTCATTAAATAACAGCCGTCTCGATGGTCGCTACGATATCCGCAATCAACTCGGACAAGGCAGTTACGCGGAAATTTTCACGGCGCGGGACGTGCTTGCTTCGCCGCAGTCACCGCATAGTGTCGTCGTGATTAAGGCTCTCAACGTCTTTCTGCAAAACGATTTGGACGCGGATTTGGAACGGACTTTGGTCGAGAATTTCCAGAACGAAGCGATTGCGCTTGACCGGGTGCGGCATCCGAACGTCATCAGCCGGCTCGGACACGGATCGGCGCGGGATTTACATAACACGATTTTTCATTATTTGGTGTTGGAATATCTGCCGGGCGGCGATTTGGCGAAGGCGTGCCGAGATAGGAATTTGACGCTGACCGAAGCCTTGAATTATCTCGAACAGGTGTGCGCCGGACTGTCTCACGCGCATCAGAACGGGATTATTCACCGCGACATCAAACCGCAGAATCTGCTTCTGACCGAAGACCGCAAAGTCGTCAAAATCGCCGATTTCGGCGTGGCGCGGGTTTCGCAGTCCGATTCGCCGATTACGCGCGTCGGGACGAATATGTATGCGCCGCCGGAACACAATCCGATGTTTGCAGCTAACGCCGAGACGCTGACTTACACAAAGCTAACGCCCGCCGCCGACATTTATTCGCTGGCGAAAACGGCATATGTTTTAATCACGGGAGAATCTCCGCGCTTTTTCGCCAATCAGCCGATCACCGAACTTCCCTTCGCTCTGCGGCAGAAATCCTGGGCAAACGCGCTAGTCGAAGTTTTGAATAGAGCGACCCGCGACGATTCGCGTGAACGGCAGCAGACCGTCAACGATTTCTGGCAGGAATTGTCGAAAATCAAACTGCTCGGCGAATCGCAAGACGGCGCGAGTTTGTCGGAAATCAGAGTTCTGCCGCACAGCGTTCCGCAGGCGCACGTCGCTAAAGGCTACACGCCGCTTGCGCCGCAGAAGCCGCGTTTCAACACTTCGCAGGATTTGAAGCTGAAAAACCTGTCCGCCGCTGACCGTGCGCCGCTCGTCGTGCCGATTGAAAATGCCAATATCGCCGAAATTCCACCGTCGCAGCCGCCGATTGCGGAAAAAGAAAACGCGCCGCTTCTCGAAAGTTATCAAACGACCGCGCCGCGCCGGAAAAATCGGCTTGTCCGGCGTTTGATGGCGTTGATGATTTTCATCGCAGCGTTTGCGGGAATTTTATATTCGACGCATAATTATTTGCGCGGACGCGGTGTTCTGCCGGAAATTCGTAATCCGTTCGCCGCCAAAACCGGCACGACGAACGGCGATGTTTTTTTGCGTTCCACGCCGAACACGAGCAATCCGCCGGTCGGTTTAATCAGCCGCAATTCGCGCCTTAAAATCGTCGGTTCCCAAGATAACTGGTTCGAGATTGATGTTATCGAATACGGTCGCCCGAAGGAAAAGCCCGAATATGTTGACCACGGGTGGGTGAGCGGAAAATATATTGATATGCAGGAATAGAGATTGCAGATTCCAGATTTAGGATTTTAATCTGGAATCTGGAATCTGCAATCTGCAATCTGGAATTTGAAGAATGAGCGTTTTAGATAAAGTCAGAAAATGGATTGACGGCGAATCGGCGGAGATGGTTTTGGAAGAAGCCGCCCGCGACGCAGCGATCAAACCGCGCAGCGTCGCCGAAGAATTCATCGTCAAAATCGCCAAAGATGTCGAAGCCGTGATGCAGCGCGAACTCGTGCCGCTGCCGCAGGGGACGGCGATTATCCCGACCGAATACGCGATTTTTCTGTCTGAGGCGGACGATAAAGATTGGCAGGGTGTCAAACGGCGCGGACTCGAACAAGGGCTTTACCACATTTTAGCGGAACGCGCCAAAGAGATCGCCGGCAAAAAGAAACTCGAGACGCAGTCTTTTTCGGTGGAACTGCGTGTTGACGGAACTTTGGAAGCCGGAGAAATTCGCGTCCAGCATTCGTGGGACGATTCTTCGAGCAACAAAACCGGCGTGCTGGCGCGTCCGAAAAATTTACCGAAAACACCGGCGGAAACGACTCTGCCGTCGGAAAATAAACCGTATAATGCGCCGCCGCCGCCGAATTTCGTGCAGCAACAGCAATCGTCGAACGCTTATCAGCCGCCGCCGACCGTGATGCCGACGAGTCTGCCTTTGGACGGCAATTCGGGCGAGGAAATGACGCACGTCCAGAAACGGGCGATGCCGGAACTTTATCGTCTGGAAGTCTGGCGCGGCGGCGTGCGGCAAAACGTCGTTCCGATTTTTCAGAATCAAATCAGCATCGGGCGCGGCTCGAAATCGAGTCCGGTTGACATCGCCCTTGCCGGCGACCCGGAAATCAGCCGCCGCCATCTGAGTCTGCTTTGTGACGGCGCGGGGAATTTTTCCCTGATTAACGAAGGACGCAATCCGGCGACGATCAATAATTACGAACTCCAAATCGGACAGCGAATCAATGTCTTGCCCGGCGTTCCGATTGCCGTTTGCAGTTATATTCTGCGAATCCAGCCAAGATAATTACATACGGAAGGTGATAAGTGATAGAGCTTCGCCAGAAACAACAAACAAATGTTAATTAAATTAAGATCAAATAAAATGAATTCTGAAGATTTTCAACATCTCTCCCAAATTGCTGTTTTAATAGGACTTATTATAGTTGCGGTGGGTGGTTATTTTGCTTGGTCTTTTGGAAAGCAATTTGAAAAGGACAAAGAAATTCAAGCAAAACAACAACAGAAGGAGAGAGAGGCTATTTGAGCAAGAGAAATGAATGATGAGAGTAGAAAACAGGGCTTGATAATTAGGAACGTAACAGCAATAGACAATGCGGGTAATGGGGTCAACCTGAACACTGAAAACGCAGAAATAGGTGGCATTTTTGCTTCTAACAATGGCGGCGATGGAGTTGTCGTCAATGGTTCCGAAACTACGCGATCAACCAATTCATCATCTAACAACAAGTAGTCCTGTCATTAAATATCTGTTATGTCTTACCAAGTTATCGCCCGCAAATGGCGACCGCAAACATTTGAAGAAGTTACCGGACAGGAAGCGATCACGCGCACTCTGCGGAATGCCGTCGAGAACGACCGACTGCATCACGCTTATTTATTTAGCGGTGCGCGAGGAGTCGGTAAAACGACGACGGCGCGGCTTTTGGCGAAGGCTTTAAATTGTCATAAAAGCGATCAGCCGACCGCAAATCCGTGTTCGGTGAACGATCCGGCGGCGTGCGCTTCGTGCCGTGAAATCGCCGAAGGACGTTCGATTGACGTTTTGGAATTCGATGCGGCTTCGCACACCAAGGTCGAGGAAATCCGCGATATTATTCTCGAGAGCATCAACATCAATCCGGCACGCGACCGCTACAAAATCTTTATCATTGACGAAGTTCATATGTTGTCAACTTCGTCTTTTAACGCGCTTCTGAAAACTTTGGAGGAGCCGCCGCCGCGTGTCGAATTTATAATGGCGACGACCGAACTACATAAAGTTCCCGACACGGTTTTGTCGCGCTGTCAGGAATTCGAGTTTCGGACGATTCCGACGCAGAAAATTTACGAACGCCTGAAAATCATCGCCGAAGCCGAAAAAATTACCGTTTCGGTCGAAGCCTTGCGCGAAATTTCACGCTCCGGGGAAGGTTCAATGCGCGATGCACAATCGAACTTTGACCAGGTGATCAGCTTTTCCGGCGAGGTAATCGAAAGCAAGGATGTCGTCGTCGCGCTCGGTTTGGCAGGCGCGGAAATGCTCGTGAAAACCGCCAAAGCGATTGCCGAAAATAGACCGGCGGAAGTTCTGCACGTCGTGGACGATTTGATCGGACGCGGGCAGGATTTGCGAAATTTCTGCCGCGATCTGCTATCGTTTTTCCGCGATTTACTGATTTATAAAATGGCGGGGGACGCGGAAAATCTCCTTGACACGGCGGTTTTGAGCCGCGACGAATTGCGCGACAATGCCGCGCCGTTTTCGGAAAGCGATTTAATCAGATTTTTTAATTCGCTGTCCGAAACCGAATCGAAGCTCCGCGAAGCGACGCAGCCGCGCTATGTTTTGGAAATCGGTCTGGTGAAATTAGTGGAAATGCGCCGCGTTACGCCGATTGAAAAGATTTTAGAGCGACTGATTCAACTCGAAAATGCGCTGGCAAACGGCAATCTGCCGAACGAAATTCCGAATCAACCGAAAGCCGCCGCGCCTGTGCCGGAAAAAAAAACTCTGACGGTTGATTTTCCCCTTGAAGAAGTTCCGTTTCCCGTTTCCGGCGGCGCAGTTTCCGAAACTAAAATCGAAAAAGCCGACGCGAGCATCCGGGAAGAAACGAAAACCGATGGCTTCACGACCGCTTTCGTTCCGACTTTCGACGAGTTTCCGTCGGTCGAGTCTAATTTTGCGGAACCCGAAATCGAGATTGCCGCCGAACTGACTTTCGCCGAACGCACCGCTAAAACCATCGAAGCGATGCCGATTAAAATGCTGCCGATTTCGTCCGAAGAACTCGAACACATCGAAGATAACTGGCTTGACGACGCTTACGAAAGACGGCTTCAGCAATTGGGCGATGATTTAAAACCGATTCGCAACGCCGCCGACATCGTCGAAATAATGCTCGCCGAAAACCGTGATAATAGTTTGAGCGCGATCATTGAAACTTCCAACGGCACGGCGGCGGCAACCGCACCCGCCAGAGCCAAACCGAGTTTCGTCATTCCCGATTTCAGCGAAAACGAATCAAACGAAATTCCGATTTTGCCGGAAAACCCGACCGAAGAACAAATGTGGGAATACGCAAGCAATCATCCGCTGGTGAAGAAAGCACTGCGAATTTTTCGCGGGAAACTGATCGAAGTGCGAAAAGTATAGGATTCAAGATTTAAGATTCAGGCTTCAAGATCTAAGATTTTAATTCCGAATCCTGAATCTTGAATTTCCCGGAACTTAAATAAAATCCCGCCGTAATACACATCGGAGGTGATTTACTAATTATGCGAGAACCATACATTGCCGGCATTTTGAGTCTTTTGATTCCGGGAGTCGGGCAGATTTACAACGGCAGAATTATCATCGGAGTAATTTGGCTTGTTCTAACGGGTGTTTCGTGGATTGGTTCGGTAGGTTTGCTGGGCTGGGTAGTCCATCTGATCGCCGCTTGGTGTGCTTACAGTTACGCTAAGGAAAATCCGATTAGATAAAAAACTTCTATTCATACAATCCTCCTTTCGCCCGATGTTTTACGGCATCGGGCTTTTTTGTTTTTCAAAATCAATGATTTAGCGTAAAATCTTAGGATGATGGAAAATGAGAAACGATTATTTGCTGTTTGTCGAACATCGGAAATGTTTCTGACCTAAAAGCGATTTTCCATTTTCTATTCTCCATTAAATTTTATGGTCAAAGACGGAATTCCGTTCGTGTTAATCCCGCTTTTTATCGCCGCCGGTTTTGCGCTTTTTCAAATCTGGTTCGCGGTCGGGTTGTTTGTCGCGCTCGCGCTTTTTATGGCGTATTTTTTCCGCGATCCGAAGCGAGTGATTCCGACCGAAGCCGACATTATCGTTTCTTCCGCCGACGGCAAAGTTACCCGCGTCGAAGAACGCGAAAGCGGCAAATTCGTCAGCGTCTTTCTGTCGCCGGTTGACGTTCACATCAATCGCGCTCCGATTGCCGGTAAAGTCATCAAAGTCGAATTATTGCCGGGGAAAAAAGCTCCGGCGACGAGCAATCAAGCCAGCGAAATCAACGAACGCAATGCCATCACGATTGAAGGCGAAAAAATGACGGTCGTCTGCACCCAAATCGTCGGCATTCTGGCGCGGCGGATTGTCTGTTGGAGCAAAACGGGCGATAACCTCTCGCTCGGCGAAAAATACGGTTTGATAAAATTCGGTTCACGGACTGATTTGCTGATGCCGAAAACCGTCGAAATTCTCGTCAAAGTCGGTGATCGCGTCGTCGGCGGCGAAACAATTATCGCTAAACTCGTCGAGTAAACAGGAATGGAAGAAAACGAACAGGAAGAATCAACCAAACCGCCGCATCGTGGTTTAAAAAAGGGGTTATATTTGATTCCGACCGCTTTTACGGCGGCGAATATCGCAATGGGATTTCTGGCGGTGCTGGCTTCCGTGCGAGCGTTTCAACTGGTTAACGGTCAACCCGAACACGCCGCCGTTTATTTCGGATACGCGGCGAAAGCGGTCGTGTTTGCGATTATTTTCGATACTCTGGACGGGCGCGTGGCGCGGATGACGCGGACTTCGACGGAAATCGGAGTGCAGCTGGATTCGCTCGCCGATGTTCTGACTTTCGGCATCGCGCCGACGGTTTTGATGTATAGCTGGGCGGTCGGGGCGACACTTCAGGAAGGAACTTCGCTGCACACTTTCGGCGTTTTTGTATTGTTTATGTATCTGATGTGCGGGACTTTTCGCCTTGCCAGATTTAATTTACAGGCGACGCGCCCGCGCGTTCTGCTCGAAGGAACGCCGAAAATTGACAAGAAAAATTTCATCGGTCTGCCGATTCCGCCCGCCGCCGGACTGCTCGCGGCAATCGTCTATCTGCATCCGCTGCCGATCAGTTTTTATGAAGCGAATGCGGCGCGATTCTACACCATTTCAATCATCGCTTTGATGATTGTGCTGGGACTTTTAATGGTCAGCACGATTCGATATTCGAGCTTCAAAACGGCGGGAACGGGCAAGCAGAGCATCTATCTGATTTTAGTGATCGCCGCGCTCGGAATGCTCGTTTGGCTTTATTCTCAATATATGCTTTTCGCCATCGCGTTCGGCTACGTCGCGCACGGCATCGTCTGGTATCTGTTCGGTTTATTCACGCCGAAACGTCAGGGGAAAGTCGAATCGAGTGAACAGACTTAATCCTCCAATTCACGTTTTTTCCTTTCTTTATCGAACGGCGTTACATTGGCGGAACGTCGCTTTCTGTTTTCGCGCGGTTCGTTTTCGGAGCGGTCGTCGGGAAATTTACTGCCGCTGGCGACGACCAAGGAAACGAGCGTGATAAACAGCATCGCAATCGCCGTCGTGTGCAATACGAAATCGAAAAGGCTGTGAACCAGAATCGCAAAACAACCCGTCAACGCGCCGACGCACACGCCGCGCCGAAAGGCATCCGGCGCACGCGAATTTTTCAATCCGGCGCGGAAAAACTGCCACAGAAAAAACCCGCCGATCAGCAAGCCGACGATCCCCGCCGTCGCCAGAACTTCCAAATAATCGTTGTGCGCCTGTTCAACGCGCTCCAAACCGTTAAGCGAATCGTAGGGCGTGTAAGCGACTCCGAACGCGCCGAAGCCCGCGCCGAACGGCAGATTGTTTTTGATAACCCTTATCGTTACGCCCCAGATATGCGTTCGCGTCGTCGCCGTTGTGTCCGCTTCCGCCAGTCGCGTCAGCGACGATTCGCCGCCGATCAAAGCCGAGCCGATGATAATCGTCGTCAGCAATAAAACGGCGGCTCCGATTTTCAAGGCAAGTTGCTTCGTATTTTTGGCGGCGGTCGTCAGAATTATAAGAAAGAAAATCGCCGCCAAGAGAGCGATTAAGCCGCCGCGCGAACCGCTCAGAATCAGTGCCACGCCCATCAGCGCGATTGCCGTCGCGTAAAGCAGACGGCGATCTTTCTCGACCGCGCCGGCGAACATCAAACCGAGCGGCAGACACAGAGCCATCTCCATATACGCCGCGAAATTATGCCGGTTGACGAACGAGCCGAACGGTTTGGCGTAGCTGACATCGTAAATTCCGTAGATTTTCTGCGGGCTGAGAACCGATTGCAGAATGGCGTAGAAAGCGTAAACGAAACCGAAAACCGTAATGACGGTAACGATTTTTCGCAGCCGTTTCGCGCTGTCAATATAAGTTAAAAGGGCGGCGAGAAAAATCGTCAACGCTAAAAAATGCAGGGCGGCGACCTGTGTTCCGAACGGTTCGAGAGAAATCGTGCGCGGCAGATTCTCGACTGCTCCCGATGCCGCGCCGCCGAACGGGATGATCTGAAAAAGCGCGTAGAGAAACGCCGCGGTTAAAGGAATTTGCAGATAGCTTTTATGAAAGCGCAGGACACCGCCGACCAACGCATCAATCGCCCACAAACCGACGAGGGCGACGGCGATCAGATAAAAAACGGCGAGCGTCGGCTGATGAACCGCGCCGTAAGCCAGCGTCGTGAAAATAATCGTCGCGCACAGCAGGAAAAACAGAATTTTGCTCGCCCAGGTTGCTTTAATCTCTTTCGTCATTCTCTCAAGGTTTCCGATTTCCGGTCGGCGTTTGATTTTCAAGGCGCAAGACCCGAAAGCTAAAACATTTATTTGAGCCGTTCCAACTTAAAGTCGTCAAGCCAGACGGTTCCGAAAATCGGACACTGCGCTCCGCAAAAAGCGCGGGTGAGCCGCAGGCTGACGGCTTCGGCGTTCGGCGGCGCGGTAAAGTCGAGTTTGACCGGTTGCCAATCGTTCGTGCCAACCGGAAACGCTTCGCTCGTGACGATACTTTTGTCGTCGCTGGCATTATAAACCTCGAATCCCGGCGTTCCGCCGCTTTTTAAGTTTTCGGTTTTCATCCACCAAGTCAGACGGTATTTTGCCGACGCTTCGACCGTTACCAATTGATAAACGTGATACAACTGCGGCTCGCCGTAACCGCTGAAAGCGACGCGCAGACTGCGGCTGCCCTCGTGTTTCTGCGTCAGATCCAGTTTGACCTCCATCTTTTCGAGCGGCAGAACCGTCCAGCCGAAGTAATTATTTTCCGCTTCGCCAATCGGTTTCTCAAAACCGGCGTTCTGCACGGTTTCGCCGCGCAGATCGGGCGCGATGCCGAGTTCGCGGACGAATTCGAGCGACTGCCGGAAAAACCTTTTTTCGTAAAAAGCCTGCGCGATGATTTTGGCGGTCGCCGAATTCGTCAATTGATCCGCTTCGGGCAAGGCTTTCCAAATCCGCAGAGAATCTTCCGGTCGCTGTTTGGCGGCGTAGAATTTGGCGAGACTCGCCCTGACCGGCGGCTCGTTACCCGCGATTTCTTCGAGCCGCACCGTGTCTTTCTGATAATAATCCCAGACGGTCGAAAAAACCTGTTCGCGGTAGACCGAATCAAAGTCCGCCGTCTTTTTCAATTCGGCGAAGGCTTCCTCGCTACGATTCTGCCGCAGATAAAAATTTCCGGTCTGCCAGTGCAGATAAGTATAATTCGGCGCGAGTTCGAGCGCGCGCTGATAGGCTTTTTCGGCGGCATCTATTTTTTCCGCCTGCTCGCGGGCGCGTCCGAGTTCGACCCACCAGCGGTAATCATACGGCGATTTCTGCACGACGATCTCGAAACTCTTCGCCATCGCGTCAATCGCGTCCGTCGTAAAGACGTTTTTTTGCGAGGCTGCCGCCAGCCAGCGCGTCGTCGGATTGTTCGGCGCGAGTTTGACGGCTAAATCGGCGATTTCTTTGACGTTCGGATCGTTCGGCTGCGTCAAATCCGCCAGCATATCGCCCAATTGCCAGCGCACGGCAAACCAGCCGAAAACGAGAACGCCGATAACCGTCAGCGCGAGACCGACGCGCACGGATGTTTGCCGCGCATCGAGAATTTTGATTTGAACGTCGTTGGCAACACTTTCCGCCATAAATTTTAAGCGACGAATTCGGCGATTTTGTTTACGACAAATTCGATCTGCGCGGCTTCCAATTCAGGATAAATCGGCAGGGCGAGCGTTTCCTTCGAGGCGCGTTCGCTTTCGGGGAAATCGCCCGTTTTGTAGCCGAGATAATCGAAACATTCCTGTAGATGCAGCGAGACAGGATAATAAATATCGCTGCCGATGTCGTTTTCCTGCAAAAATAATTTGAGTTCGTCGCGTTTGTCGGCGACTCGAATCACGAATTGATTGTAAATGTGCCGCACGTTTTCGCGCTCCGTCGGCAGAGTAATCGCTTCAGTCAAACCTTTGTCGGTGAAAAGTTCTCGATACATCGCCGCGTTGCGCTGACGCGCCGCCGTCCACGAATCGAGGTGCGGCAGTTTGACGCGCAGAATCGCCGCCTGCATCGCGTCGAGACGCGAATTCAAACCGACCCATTTGTGATAATATCGCTCGAACGAGCCGTGAACGCGCAGAGCGTATAACTTTTTCGCCAATGCTTCGTCATTGGTCGTCAGAAAACCCGCATCACCCATCGCGCCGAGATTTTTCGACGGATAAAAGCTGAAACAGCCGATTGCGCCGATGTCTCCGGCGCGTTTTCCCGCTTCTTCAGAACCGATTGCCTGCGCCGCGTCTTCGACCAGCGGCACATTATATTGATCGGCGATTTCGCGCAGAGAACTCATTTCCGCGCACTGCCCGAACAAGTGAACCGGCTGAATCGCTTTCGTCTTTTCGGTGATTTTCGCCTCGACCTGCAAGACATCGAGATTGTAAGTTTGCGGATCAATGTCAACAAACACGGGCTTTGCGCCGAGACGAGTGATCGAACTCGCCGTTGCAAAAAAACTATACGGAGTCGTAATCACTTCGTCGCCCGCCCCGATGTCGTAAGCCATCAAAGCCAGCAGAAGCGCGTCCGTCCCCGAAGCGCACCCGACGGCGAAATCCGTTTGGCAGTATGCCGCCAACTCTTTTTCGAGTTCCGCGACTTCCGAACCGAGAATAAACCCGTTGGAATCGAGGACTTTTTTGATCGCCGCGTCAATTTCCGTCCGCAGCGCGTCGTTTTGAACTTTTAGATCTAGTAAAGGAACTTTCATCAATATACTGATATTACTCAAAGGCGTTTCAATTTGCATTTTTTCAAATTCTTTTTTAGTTTAACTGCAATGACGATTGATAAAAAAGAGCGCGTCGCCGAAATTATCCGCCGCCTGCAAATCGAATATCCCGAAGCGCACTGCGCGTTGAACTTCTCGAATCCGTTTGAATTGCTCGTCGCTACGATTCTTTCCGCGCAATGCACCGACGAGCGCGTCAACAAAGTTACGAGCCTTCTGTTTCGCAAATATCGCCGCCCCGAAGATTATTTGAGCGTCGAAACGGCGGAACTCGCCGACGACCTCAAATCAATCAACTTTTTCAACAACAAAACAAAAAGCATTCGCGGCGCAAGTCAAAAGATAATCGAAAATTTCGGCGGCGCAGTTCCCCAAAAAATCGAAGAATTGCTGACGTTAAACGGTGTCGCCCGCAAAACCGCGAACGTCGTTTTGGGGAACGCCTTCAACATCGCGTCGGGAGTCGTCGTTGACACGCACGTTTCCCGGCTTTCGCAGCGTTTGGGTTTGACGGAACAAACCAAACCGGAAAAAATCGAAGTCGAATTGAACGGATTGGTTCCGGTGAACGATTGGATTATGTTTCCTCATTGGCTGATCGCGCACGGGCGCAAAGTCTGTCAGGCGCGAAAGCCGCAGTGCGCCGAGTGCGTTCTCGAAAACATTTGTCCGAGTTCAAATTGTCGGGCAATCGTCTGAAAATTTGCGCCGTTCGGCGATAATTTGCGCGCAAAATATAAAATCAAAGAGTTTTGTCGTATAATTTTCGGAAAGTTATTTTTATATTTTCATATTCCAAAGGAGAAATTGAATGGTAGATTTAGTTCCGTCATCGGATTCGGTGATGCAGATTTTAGAAAAAACGGGTGCTTACCGGCAAGGTCATTTCGTTTATCCATCGGGCAAACACGCCTCGTGCTATTTTCAGATGCCGCTCGCCTTTCGCTATTACGATAATTCCAGAGTGATGTCGGTCGGTTTGAGCCGCATCTTTCGGATGGACAAATCAATTTCGAGCCGCCTGCCGAAAGTTTCGATTATCAGTCCGAGTCCCGGCGGCATTCCCGTCGCGTTCGCCGTCCGCGAAGCGTTGGGCGCAGAGCAGATTTACTGGGCGGAACTCGAAGACGGCAAACGACGATTTCGCCAGTATTTGAAAGACGGCGATATTTATCCGTGCATCATCGTTGACGATTTGATTCGCACCGGCAAGGCGATTCAGGAAACCGCCGATCTGGTCGCCGAATTCGGCGGCGAAGTCATCGGCTGCGGCGCAATCGTTCGTTTCACGGACGCTCCGGCAGAAGTCAACGGCATTAAAATTCAATCCTTATCCGAATTCGGGTGCAGTTTCTACGATACCGAAGAAGAATGGAAAGCAGCGGAAGGCGACGACTCACCGGCGGAAATCGTCAGGTTTTAAAATTCAAGGTTTAAGATTTTGAATTTAAAGATGATTTCAGACTTATAATCTTAAATCTCGAATCCTGAACCTTGAATCCTGAATTCTACCTCCAATGCAATTATCCGTTATCATTCCCACATTTAACGAGGAATTGACGATTAACAAAACGCTCGACGCGCTTTCGCGGCTGGTCAATGTTGACGAAATCATCGTCGTTGACGGCGGCAGCACCGACCGCACCGTCGAGATTGTGCAAAGCCACGAACAGTTAAAAAAAATCAACCTCGTCAAATTTCCCGAAGTTAATCGCGGTAAACAGTTTCACGAAGGAACGCGCTACGCACTCGGCGAAATTTACTGGTTTCTGCCCGCCGACACGCGCCCGGTGCAAGGCTGCGGCAAGCAGATCAAACAATATATGCGCTACGACGAAGTGGTCGGCGGCAATTTCAACGTGAACTTTGAAGGCGACAATCGGCTGGCGAAACTTTTCACGAAACTTTATCCGAATATGCGTTCGCTGAATTTGGTCGGCGGCGATTCGGCGATGTTCGTTCGCGCCGACGTTTACAAAAACCTCGGCGGCTTCAAACCTTTGCCGGTTTTTGAAGACGTTGATTTGCAAAGGCGTTTGAAAAAGAAAGGGCGTTTCGTCAACCTTCCGCTGACGGTAACGGTTTCATCAAATAGATTCAAAGATCGCACGTTTTTCAAAACCGCGCTCGGCTGGTCGGTGATGCAGACGCTTTACTGGATCGGCACACCGCCGCGTTATCTGGCGAAAGTGTATAAAAAACTCGGCGGCGGTCAATAGAGTGCGGCTTTCAGAAAACGAATTTTACGCCGCCGGCAAAAGATTTCGCGCCTGCCTTAAATAAATCGGGACAGGCGCGAAATCTTTTTTGACAAGTAATAAATGATTTAGCGTAAGCGTCAAATCACTTGGCATAAGTGCCAAACCATTTAGCAGAGGTGTTAAATCATCTGACGGCAGCTTCAAGTCATTTGACGCTTGCCTTAAATCATTTAACGCAAGTGCGAAATGATTTAAGGCAAGCGTCAAATGACTTAGCGAACACGCGAAATGATTTCGCGCCGCCGCTAAGTCATTTCGCGTGTTCGCCTGTCAATCTCAATTCAACTTATAAACCCGCGAAAATTCTTCGCGCTCATTTGATAATCGGGGAAAACTTTGCCGAGATTTTTGCTGCCGAGGTGTTTCTGAGCGATCTCGCCGAAGACATCGCGGAAGTCGGTCGTAACCGCCACATCGCGTCCTTGGTAGAGGTTTTCGTTTTTCAAACCTTTCCAGTCGCCGTAAACTTTGCCGCCCTTGACGGAATTTCCTAAAACGAACATCGAATTAGCGTGTCCGTGATCGGTTCCGCGCGTGCCGTTTTCTTTTGCGGTTCTGCCGAATTCCGACATCGTTAAAATCACGACATCCTCCATTCGTTCGCCTAAATCCGTCGCAAACGCGGCGATTGCCTGCCCGAAACTGCCCAAAAGATTGGCGATTTGCCCGCGTGCGCCGCCTTCGTTGGCGTGCGTGTCCCAATTGAGTCCGGGCGTGTCGGTGAACGCGATTTCCAGACCGACGTTCGATTTGATAAGCTGCGCGATTTGCCGAAGGGAGTTGCCGAACGGACTGCTCGGATACTGCGCTCCGTTTTCGGGTTTATACTGCGCCGGATTCGCCTGTTTCAAAAAGTTGACGGCTTCAAAAGTTTCCCTGCCCGTCGTGCCGAGATTATCGGCGTTTTGCTGATAAATTCCTTCAAATCCGCCCTGCACCGATTGGGTATAAATTCCCGCGTTGATCGCAAAGTCCGCCAGATTCGACATCGCCACCGACGGAGCGCGACCGTAAAGCGAGCGCGGCAATTGCTGAGTTAGCGAAACGGCGCGAAACGGCAAATCTTCGGCGGTTTTCGTTTCCTGCAAAACGCGATTGAGCCAGCCGTCGCGGGTTGATTTCACGCCGGGCGTTGCCGCTTCCATATAATCCTGCGCGTCGAAATGCGACCGCGTGTTGTCGGGCGAGCCGACCGAATGAACGACCGCCAATTGTTTGCTCTGCCAGAATTTTTCCAAAGGCTTCAATGACGGATGCAGTCCGAAAAACCCGTCGAGGTTGATCGCGCCGTCTGTTTCCGAAGGTTTGGCGACGGCGATGCTGCGGCGCAAATTATAGTATTCGCCGTCGCCGTGCGGCACGACCATATTCAAACCGTCCACTGCCCCGCGCTGAAAAATCGTCACCAAAACTTTCTTTTTGCCGTTCGCGTCTTTCAGCGCGGCGGCATTGGCAAATTGCTGTAAAAAATCCGGCGCGGCTGCCATCAAACCGAAACTCGCCAAACCGATGCCGCTCGCTTTCAAAAAATATCTTCTGTCCATAATTGCTAAACCTCGACTTTTTGTTTTATTGCTAATTTATTTCGGCAAATCATTAGTGAAGACTCTTCATCATTGCTGACCATTCTCTCTCTGCGACCTCTGCGCCTCTGCGTGAAATTCTCGTGTTTTGTCGGAGATGCCCGTTTTTCGGGTAAATTTTTCACGCAGAGGCGCGGAGGTCGCAGAGAATTTTTCACGCTTGATTTACGTTACTTACTGCCTTTGGAATTCCGGCGTTCCTAATATCAATCCGACGATTTTAAAAACTTCGGCGTTGTCGCTCGGCGGCAACAGTTTTGTCTGCCGGTTTGGACGGTTGCGTCCGCCCTGGTTCGGCATCATCGCCGCGTTTTCCATCGCGTCGTTCGCTTCGTCTGTGTCGTTTAGTTTCGGTTCGGGCAACGGCTGGGCGAGTTGTTTCAAAAGCGTCGCTTTCGTGTTCGGCGAAATCTGTCCGTCGAGAATAACGGCAATCGAACGGTTTAAAATCTCCGCGTCGTCCTTGCCTTCAAACGGTTTCAGATTCACTTTCGTCCCCGGAATGCGGTTCGACGCGAGCGCGACGGCGAAGTTTAATCTTTCGAGCAGTGCGCCCGTGTTCACCCAATCTTCCGCCGTGTCCGGGTAGCCGGTCGGAGCCTGATAACCGTAAAGCGGTTCGCCCATTTTTTGGAGCATCGCCTGAATTTGTCCGCCGTTGGTGTCCGCGCCGACCGTGCGGATCGCGCTGACCAAAACTTCAAACGGCGTTTTGATTTTGGCGCGGTAGTTTTCCGGCGCGAAAAATTCTTTATCGGCGAACATCGCCCGCAAAGTCGTTTTGATGTCGCCTCTGGAATCGTGAAAGGCTTTCGCCGTGCGGTCAATCAACGCTTCGGACGGATTATCGGAAACGAATTTGACGGCTAGTTTGCGGGCGATATATTTGGCGGTTGCGGGCTGATTGACTAAAATTTCAATCGCTTTTTCGCCGTCCTTGATGCCGCCTTCGTTGATTTTTTGTCCGAGAACGATTTTCTCGCCTTTGTCGTGCGTTCGTTCGTTAAAGTAAAAACTTCCGCTCTTGGCATCTTCGGGAATCCCGTTGAGGCGCATTTGACGAGCGATTTTTTGGTCGTCCGCGCCGCCGGCGATGTTGGCAAAAGCACGGCGATAACCGCGAGCGTCAATAATCGTCCAGCCGGTAAAGGCGCGGGCGAGTTCCTGTATATCTTCCTGAGAATAGCCGCCTTCCACGCCTAAAGTGTGCAGTTCCATCACTTCGCGGGCGTAATTTTCATTGATGCCGCGTTCGCTTCGGCGGTTTTGAGTGCCTTGATTCTGCTTCAAACGCACGTCGAGTTCCGCGTCGCTCAAGCCGTATTGTTCTTTTAATTTTTCACGCCTTTGCGGGTTCATCTGAGCATTCGGGCGGCGATTGTTTGCCGTCTGCGCGTTCGGCGACATTGATTGAAAGTTGTCGAGATAAAAAAGCATCGCCGGAGATTTCGCCGTCGCGGTCAGCAAATCTTTGAAATTTCCCAAAGCGTTCGGGCGAATCACGTCGCGGTCGTATTCGGGCAAAAACCAGCGCGTCGCGCCTTTGTTGGCATAGATGTTAAAGTGATTCGTCCAAAAATCAACCATCGTTTCCTGCAACTGTTTTTCCGAATAAACCGCCCGCAAAATGCGCGAAGCGTTGAGCTGCTGCGTGATTTGCTGCGGTCTGCCGAGGTTATATTCTTTGTAAAGCGCGGCGACTTCCATCTGATATTTCTGCCGGTCGGCTTCCGAGAGGTCGGTTTGTTTTGTGGCAGCCGCGTCGCCGTTCATCCGGTCGGCGGCTTTCGGCGCGACGGCGTTGTCGTTTTTGCGAAGTCCCTGCAAATCCTGTCGTTTCAAACCGTTGTTCTGCGCGACCGCCGTCAAAACCGCCGCGCCGTTCGGATATTTGGCGAAAAGTTCGTCGTTCGACATTTTCAAAACGTCGAGTTTTTCGAGTTTCGCGTTGACCGCCGAATCATCTATCGAAGCCGGATTCAACTGCTGTTCGATATATTTTTGAATGCCGATTTGCTTGACCTTTTCGACATCGCCTGAACGTGCGCCGTAACCTAAACGATTCAGAATGTGCAGGATTTTCTGTTCGTCGGTCAAAGATTTTGATTTTGCATCGGTCGTCGGCTTCGGCATTGATTGAGCGTCGGCGCGAAGCGTCAAAGCCGGAATGATTAACGCCGTCAGCATTAAAAAAGTGGTGATTTTGTGAATTATCGAATAATGTTTTTTCATTATTTTACCTCGTAAAGTTACGTTATTCCAGAAGGTTTCCGAAGATTTTCTACAGGCTTAGACGATTGGTAAATTGAAAAAGCCGTAAAAACTTTCGTTTGCCGAGTAAAATCGTTCGACTGAAAACCTTTGCCAAAGACAACGAACGCCGCTCGCCGAAGCATCTCAAACGTCGTAAGTTTTTCGCAAATAAGTTAAAGTATCTGTAATCGTTTCAAGTCTGATCGAGCAAAATAATAAAGTGATGAAATTTAATAAATTATTATTCTCCGTCCTCTTCGCCTTAGTTTTCGCGGTCGCGGCTTTCGCGCAAACGCCTTCTTTTTCCGACGCAAATGTCGAATATACATTCGACGTGCCGGATGCCGAATGGAAGCAGACGGTTAAGCCTTCGACGACCAGCCCGAACGTCGAATATGTTTTCCGAGACCGTTCCGAAGCGCATCTCGAAGTTCGCAAAGTGGCGATCAAAGAAGGCGAAACGCTCGCCGACAGCCTGAGCGACGAGGAGCAGCGCGTTCAGTTTCTGCCCGGCTATGTCGCCGGTAAAACCGAAGATTTTAAAGGCGCGTTAACCGGCAAAGTCTTTAATTACGAATTCGTTCGCGCCTCGCGCAATATGAGCGGCAGGTTTTACTTTCTCAAAGCCGACGACAAAACCGTTTATGTCCTGCGCTTCACCGGACGGCGCGACAAATTGCGCTCACTCCGCAATCAAACCGATTCGATGGCGCGAACCTTCGCCGTCAAAAAGCCGAAATAATCTTTACTTCATCGCGCCGATTGATTTACAGCGGCTCGACAATCGAACGCGCCAGCGAGAGCGGCAGCGGCACTTTGGCGAAGCGGCGAGAAACATTCTCCGACCTTGCACATAAAAAAGGAGTTTGGTAATATCTGATACTTCGACGCGGACAACCGGTACATCTGCCAGATTCCGCCGTCGTTTTTATTTTTTGATAAGATGCTTTCAAAGAACTTTGCAGTCTTCGTGCGAACTACTACAACGCGCTAACCACGGCGCGTATTTCGGCGTTCTATAAACAGAACACCAAGGCAAAGTCGCTCTTATCAAATCAAATCTGTTTAGTAGTAGGTTGTTAATCGTTAACGGTTGATTAATTTTTTGAGTAAGACGGCGATTTTGCGAAGAGCGAAGTCGAACGATTGCATTTAGAAATAATTTAACAAATAACCGTTTACAACTAACAAAGTTATGAGCGAAATTAACGTAAAAGTCGGAGAAAACCAAAAGAGTTTCCCCGCGCCCGTGAGCGTGGCGGAGGCTCTGAAATCGTTTGACCGCGACGCGGTGAAAAAATCTCTCGCCGCAAAAGTCAACGGCGAAGAGAGAGATTTATCCTACACGCTCGATGCAACTGACGAAGTTTTGTCAATCGAACCGATTACCGCCGAATCACGCGACGGTTTGGAATTGATCAGACATTCGACCGCGCATTTGCTCGCCGCCGCCGTTTTAGATTTGTTTCCCGGCACAAAACTCGGAGTCGGTCCGGCACTGATGGAAGATGCGCGTTACGGATATTATTACGATGTCATCGCACCGCGCCACCTGACTATTGAAGATTTACCCGTTATCGAGAAAAAAATGCGGGCGATGGCAAAACAAAATCTTCCGTATCGCCGCGAGGTTCTTCCGAAAGCCGAATTGGTCAGACTTTTCGAAGGACGTGAAGAGCCGCTGAAATGCCAGTTGATTGACGAGAAAGCCGACGCGACCGCGACCGCATATTACATTGACAATACGCCGTTCGTAGATTTCTGTCTGGGTCCGCACGTTTCCAACACCAACAAATTAAAGGCTTTCAAGCTGCTCGCTCTGAGCGGTGCGTATTGGAAGGGCGATGCGGAAAACGAGCAGATGCAGCGAATTTACGGAACTGCATTTGCGACGCAGGAAGAACTCGATGCCTGGATGAAGCAGCGCGAGGAAGCTGAAAAACGCGATCATCGGCGGCTCGGCAAAGAATTGGATTTATTTTCAGTTTCGGATGACTACGGACAAGGTTTGATTCTTTGGCATCCGAAAGGCGCGGCGATTCGGATGGAGATGGAAAATCTTCTCAAAGAAGAACTGCAAAAACGCGGCTACAGTTTTGTTTACACGCCGCACATCGCCAAACGCGATTTGTGGCGCGTTAGCGGACACGAAGAAAATTACGCCGACGGAATGTATGCGCCGACGAGCATCGAAGACGAGGAATATCGTTTGAAACCGATGAACTGCCCGTTTCATATCGGCATTTACAAGGCTTCGCCGAAATCCTACCGCGATCTGCCGCAACGTTATTCGGAATTCGGAACGGTTTATCGCGCCGAACTTTCGGGAACGGTTCACGGTTTGATGCGCTGTCGCGGGTTTACAGTTGACGACGCGCATCTGTTCGTGCGCCCCGATCAGGTGCGCGTCGAAGTCGCCGATTGCCTGGATTTCGCGCTTTCCGTTTTCAAAACTTACGGGTTTGATAAAGTAAAATTTGAATTATCGGTGCGCGGCGCGGCGGAAAACAAAGGTTATCTCGGCGCGGATGAAGATTGGGAAAACGCCGAGACTTCGCTGGCAAACGCTTTGCAGGAAAAAGGCATTTCATACGAAAGAATTGAAGGCGAAGCGGCGTTTTACGGTCCGAAAATTGACATTAAAATCGAAGATGCCATCGGCAGAACCTGGCAGCTCGGAACCATTCAGCTCGACTTTAATTTGCCTGAAAGATTCGAGTTGGAATACGCCGGCGAAGACGGACAAAAACATCGCCCGGTAATGGTTCACCGCGCTTTATTCGGCTCGGTCGAAAGATTTTTCGGCATTTTAATCGAACATTATACGGGCGCGTTTCCCTTCTGGCTCGCGCCCGTGCAGATTGCGGTTTTACCGATTACCGACCGCATCAACGAATATGCCGAAAGCGTCGGTAAAGAACTGAAGTCGCTCGGATTTCGAGTCGAAGTCAGTAATAAATCGGACAAAATCGGCGCGAAGATTCGTGACGCTCAAATGCAGAAAATTCCGTTTATGATCGTTTTGGGCGACAAGGAGTTGGAAGAAAACGTCATCGCCGTCCGCGAACGCAAAGCGGGTGACATCGGGCAGATGACTTTGGAAGAGTTTAAGGAAATGGCGCGTAAGTTAAAGGAAACTCGTGCCGTCGGCTTCAGCCGGGAGACGGAAAATCTTCTGACTGCTTTACATTAGGAGAATAATTTATCGCTACAAGATTCAATAAAAATCGTCCCAGTCGTTTTCAGCGCGGACCGCTTCACCGCACGAACGAGCGCATTAGAGTTCCGTCCGTGCGCGTGATTGATGAAGACGGCAACCAACTCGGCGTGATGGATTCGCGCGATGCCGTGCAAAGGGCGCGTGAAGAAGGCAAGGATTTGGTCGAAGTCGCGCCGAACGCGAAACCACCCGTTTGCCGCATTATTGACTACGGAAAATTTCTTTACGAAGAAAAGAAAAAAGCGCACGAAGCCAAGAAAAAACAGGTTACGGTCGAAGTCAAGGAAATCAAGTTTCGCCCCGGAACCGACGACCACGATTACGGCTACCGTATGGAACGCGCTCGCGGCTGGATCACCGGCGGCGACAAAGTTCGCGCCACCATCGCCTTTCGCGGACGCGAAATGACGCACAGGGATTTAGGTGCGAACCTGCTCGCCAAATTGCGCGACGATTTAGTTGACATCGCCGATGTCGAAGTTTCGCCGAAGATGGAAGGTTATCAGATGTTCGTGATTTTTGTGCCGAAAAAGTCCAAAGTCTAATGATTATTGGTTGAAAAACCATGAAAGGAACAACGATGAAAAAACAATTAACTAATTCAAAACTAAATTTGGCAATTGTCATTTCATTGTTTTTCATTATGGTTTTGGGATGTCAGCCGGAAGGCGGCGAACTTTTGCCGATTCAAAGCGAGAATATACAAATAAGCAGTTCAAGATTTGAAAACGATACTGCGGTTGTAGAGGATAAAAACCTTAAGATAACGCTTTATGGAACTTGGGATGGCAGGGCAGAAGTTAGAGCCATCATTGAAAACACCGGTGGAGATAATGTCACAATAGATTTCAATTCGTCGAAAATTTTGGACAGCAACGGCGAAGATATAAAAATAGATTCCGTTGATGAAGATAACGGAACCTCGCTAAATCAAATAAAAGATCGCGTTTATTCAATTAGCGCGAAAAAGAAACGAAAATTGATCATAGGATTTCCATTATATTTTTCATCGGAGACTGACAAAAACTCGCGCATCATTTCTATCGTTCTGGCAGTATCAACAAACTCCAAAACAAAAGAAATGCGGTTTTTCAAGATTGATTTCAAAGGAATTGGGAGAAAAGATAATTCTGGAAAGTCTGATCCGGTAATTTGATAATTTTATTTTTCAATTATTCAAGATGAAGGAAAAAAGAAATTATGGCGAACATTCGGTCATTAAGACAAGATGAAATTGATGAGGCAAAAAAGGTGTTTCAAAACAGTATTGAATACCAAAAAGTTTATATTCAAGAACACGATGGCGGCGTGATGACTTGGAATTTTCAAGATCGTCGTTTGAATTGGTATTACGTAATTTACTGGAACAATGACGTTTATACAAACGGAACGATAAGCAAAAACAACAAACAGATTAAACGAACATTTATCCACGAAATGACGCACGTTTGGCAGGGACAACACGGCTCTTACCCGCGCGAATATATGATTAAGTCGGCATCAGCACAAACCGAAGGCGTTTTTCAAGATGCTTGGGACAAGGGCGGAAAAGAACTTGCGAGCAGAATTTGGGAAAAAGGTCCGGTGGGAGCGTGGCACAGTTACCGCAATAGAGCTTACGCATTCAGTATGAGCGATATGGGCGGCTACAACTTTAATGAATTTAATGTTGAACAACAGGCAAGCATCATCGAAAGTTGGTATGCATCTACTACGGAAAAAAATCACCTTGAGGAGATCATATCGGGCGGAAGTATGTCAACGTCAGATGTTCGTTACCCATTTATCACCTGCAACATCTTGGCAGGCAAGCCAAATGCTCAATATATTCCGATTAATCCTTCAAACAATTCGCCACAACTAGGAAAAGGTGCGGATGCGACCATCAAAACGATTCAAGATAAACTTGTATCTCTCGGTTATTTAGACCCGAAATTTGCCGATGGTTATACGGGAAAACACACGACGGATGCAGTTCGAGGATTTCAAAGAAATAACGGATTGAAACCCGATGGCGATATTGGAGGACGAAACAGTGAAATGAGGAAAAAATTAGGTATCTGATAAAAGGTTGCCGACGGTTCTAAAGAATTTTCAGTTTGAGCGTTGGACTATTAGTAAAACAGGAGAGGTAAAAATGCCAAAATTAAAAACACACAAAGGCGCGGCAAAGCGTTTTCGTTCGACGGCGAGCGGCAAATTCAAGCGCGGACACGCCTACGCCCGTCATATTTTGACGAAGAAAACATCGAAGCGAAAACGCAATCTCGATATTGACGTATTGGTTTCGGAAAGCGATCAGAAGCGCGTTGAAAAGATGCTGCCATACGGAAGAAAATAAAATAATGGTAAATGCTGAATGGTAAATGGTTAATTATATTTTGTCTTTATGTTTGTCATTAACCATTTACCGTTCAGCATTATACGACTGAAAGGAGTGATATTATGCCAAGAGCAAAACGTGGTAATAAGCGTCTTGAGAAACGCAAAAAAATTCTAGCCTTAGCGAAAGGTTATTACGGAAGAAAATCGAAAACATATCGTTCGGCGAAAGAAGCGGTGGAACGGTCTTTGAATTTTGCCTACACGGGCAGAAAGCTGAAAAAGCGCGATTTTCGGCGGCTGTGGATTGTTCGCATCAACGCGGCTTGCCGCTTGAATGAGATGAAATACTCGCACTTTATGCACGGTTTGAAAGTCGCCGGAATCGAACTGGACAGAAAAGTTCTCGCCGATTTAGCGGTCAAACAACCGGAAGCGTTTGCGACTTTGACCGGACAGGTGAAAGACGCGATCAGCAAACAGGCAACTGCGTAAAGTTAATTTTTCAAAGAGAGTAACTGCGAAGCGTTCGAGCGTAAATTCGGACGCTTTGTTTTTGGATAAAAGACTTTTGTTTGAAACAACCTGTGTTAAAATTTTGATATGGAAAGCGTTCTCAACCCATCGTTAAAAGAAATGGCGCAAGCGGCAATTAATCAAAAATTGATTCTGCAAGGTGTCGGTTGGGATTTTTACGAGCGGGTTCTGAAAGAATTTGCACATTCAAACGCGCTTCATTTTGCTTACGATAACGGATTTTTGGAGATTGAAGTGCCTTTAGCCAAACACGAAAGACCGAATCGGATTTTGCAGGATTTAGTTGCGACAATTTGTACTGAAAAAGAAATTAATTATATTAATGCCGGTTCGACGACCTTTCGCCAACGCGCTAAAGCCAAAGGTGTCGAACCCGACACTTGTTTTTATATCCAAAACGAAG
>JAYVGL010000009.1:0-4991 GCA_043772175.1 Pyrinomonadaceae bacterium
AGAACGCGAGTTTCCCGGTGAGATTATTGCGGAAAGTTGATGCGCCGCAGCAAATCCTGAAAGCGCGAATCGTCGCGCAAAGGATCATAACCCGGTTCGACTTTGATCTCAGTCAATTTAAAATCGCGTTCGGTGTAGGCTTTTTCGAGCGACGCAAACGCCTTTTCCTTGTCGCCGAGCGCGGCGTAGAGAACAGCCAACTCGGTGGGCGAAACGTATTTTTCGGTCGTGTTTAATTTACCGAGCATCGCCGCCGCTTCATCGCGTTTGCCGGTCAGCGCGTCAAGCCGACCGAGATAAATCAACGCGCTCGTGGTTTCTTCTAGTTTGAGAGAAGTCTGATACGAAAGTAACGCCTCGCTGTATTGACCTTTGGCGGCGTAGGCGTTGGCGAGACCTAAATGAGCGAGCGGATTTTCCGCCGCCGCGTCAACGTGAATTCGCTTTTTCACGATGGCTTCGTCGTATTGGCGGGCGTAATAATAAACGCTTCCTTCATTGCCGACCAATCCGGTTCGCAGCGGGTCGAGTGTCTGTGCCGATTTTATTTCCCGCAGGGCTTCATCGAATCTGCCCGTCTGCGACAAAAATTCCGCGTAAAGGGTGTGCGCCGCCGCCAGATTCGGATTCAGCTCGATTGATCGTTTAAACGCCGTTTCCGCCTTTTTCCATTCAAACTCGTATTTTCTGATTCGCCCGATGTTGTAATATGCGTCGGCGAGCGTTTCGTCCAGAGCCAACGCTTTTTCCGCCGCCGCCCGCGCCGGCGGCACGCCTTCCTTCGGACTGATTGCGCCGATGTCCACCAGATTGCCGTAATTGATTGATAATTCGATGTATGCCCGCGTGAAGTTCGGGTCGAGGGCAATTGCCTGTTGTTGATATTCGATAGCTTTGCGGATGTTTTCGGCTCCGTTTTTGCGGCGGAAAAAAACGCCGTTCAGGTGAAACTGATAAGCCTGCGAATTGTCGGTGATCTGCTTCGCCATCTGATTTTGCTGCGCTCCCGACAAATTTAACTGCAATTTTTCCGAAACGTCGCGCGCGATTTCTTCCGGCACATTCAACGCGCCGGAAACTCGGCGGTCGTAAACCTCGCCCCAGATGCGCGTGTTGTCGGCGGTATTAATCAACTCGACGCTGATTTGCAAATCGTCGCCGCGCTGAACGACGCGCCCGGTCAAAATCGCTCCGACTCCGAGTTTTCGCGCCGCGTCCTGAAGGTCAACATTTTCGCCGCGAAATCTGAAACTCGAACTGCGGGCGATGACTTTTAACTGCGGCAAACGGGAAAGAGTGTTAATCAAATTTTCGCTTAATCCGTCCGACAGATATTCATCGCCGCGGTAGCCGCCGCCGTTGACGAACGGCAGCACGGCAATCGAGTTGATCGGATTCGAGCGGAAATATGAGTAATATCCGAACGCCGCCAGCGCGACGACCCAAGCCGTTAACACGCCGAGCAAGACGGGCGTGTTTTTTTTAACTTTCCCGGCGATATACTCCGCGCTCGAAGCGGCGCGGATAGTTTGGTCGCTCGCCGGCGAAATTTCCCTGAAGGTTTCGGGCGATGCTGAATTGAGAGTTTTCGCGGCGGCGGCGATCTGAGCATCAATTACGTCCGCTGATTTCGATACTCCACTGTTTGAAGACGAAATTCCGAGTTTTTTTTCAAACTCTAAATTTTGCCGCACGTCCTTTAAATCGAGCAGCAAATCTTTTGCCGTTTGATAACGCTCTTCACGATCTTTTTTGAGGGTTTTACTGACTATTCTTTCAATTTCTCGCGGCAGTCCGGGCAATAATTCGTTGATCGGCGCAGGCTCGCGGTAGAGAATCGCGCCGATGATGTCTATCGGATTATCGCCTCCGAAAGCCTGTCTGCCGGAAATCATTTCGTAAAACAGCAGTCCGAAACTGAAAATGTCGCTTCGCACGTCAACATTCTTGCCGCGAGCCTGTTCGGGCGACATATACGCCGCCGTGCCGATGATCGTTCCCGGAGTCGTCGCAAAGTTAATGGTCGTCGCGTCCGATTCGTTATTCGACTTTTTTGACGCGGCGGACGACTCCGACAGTTTGGCAATGCCGAAATCAAGAATCTTGACTAAGCCGTCCGGTCGAATCATCGTATTTTCCGGCTTGATGTCGCGGTGAATAATTCCCGCCGTGTGCGCCGCGTGCAGTGCCGAAACGATTTGAATTGCCGCGTTCAGTGCTTTCGGCAGCGGCAGCGGACTGTTTTTTGAATGTTCGCGCAGCGTTTCGCCTTCGATGTATTCGGCGGCGATGAAACGCTGATTATCGGCTTCGCCGATTTCGTAAATCGTGATGATGTTCGGATGATTAAGAGCCGAAGCCGACTTTGCTTCCTGCACGAACCGCTGCATTCTTTCGGAGTTCGGAGGAAAATCGGCGGGCAGAAATTTCAGCGTAACTTGGCGGTCGAGCCGCATATCTTCGGCGAGAAAAACTTCGCCCATTCCGCCTTTGCCCAAAAGCCGTTTGATTTTGTAATGTCCGATTTCCCGGTTTATCAAACTCGCTTGCGGTTCTCGTTCGGCAAACATCTCTGCGGCAAGCGATTCGGGCGGCGCGTCTAAAAACCCGTCGGAAGTTTTGTCAACGGCGAGCAGGGATTCGACTTCACGGCGCAAATCGGTATCCGCGCCGCACGATTCTTTGAAAAAGGCTTCGCGCTTCGCGGGCGCAACTTCCAACGCCGCGTGATAGATTTCTTCGATTTGTCGTAGTCTTCCGGCTTCCATACTCACAAGATAAAAATTACCGATTCGTTGGGAGAAACCGTTTTCGGGAGTGAAACGAGTATAAAGCAAAATTTGTTTTTGTAAAAAAGCGCGTCGGCTGATGACCTGATTTGCGCTCGATTCTCGTTTGTTCAGGTGAAGGCATTTTATTCGAGCGATTGTAAATTTTATAAATGCCTGAAAATAAAACTAAACGGGAGATTCATTTTGTGAGAAATAAACTTGATCCGATTCTAGCTCTTGGTCTTTTAATTTTGGTTTCGACGGCTTGTAATTTCAGCTTCTCGACGGCGAGTTTAAGCGATTTGAAATTCGGCAAAGATAAAAACGCGAGCGGCGCAGAAACGACTTTTAAGCCCGAAGACGAAATTTTCGCGGTGACGGCGGTCAACAATTCGATGGGCAAAACTAAAGTCAAGTTCCGCCTGTTGTTCGATAAAGTCGAAGGCGCACCGACCGGCGCAGTCGCTCATAAAATAGAAAAAGAGTTGCCGGTTGAAGGCAACGGCGCGGTTTCATTTAACTTTTCCCTTCCGGGCGGATTCACTTCCGGCTCATACCAAGCGGAGTTCGTGATGATTGACGAAAACGGCAAAGAACTCGACCGCAAAACCGGAAACTTCACGATTGTCGGCGGAAACGGCGGCAAAACGGCAAAAACCGACAAGCCGCTTTCCGACGATACGAAACCCGAAGCAGACAAAAGCGACAATGAAGATTCAGGAGATAATTAGTCGAAAGTAAACGGACATTTCAGGCAAATTGACGGCAATTTGCTCACTCTGCGCCCGCCAATTCGCGCAGCAGCCACGTTCGCGCAAAACGCCAATCGCGTTTGACGGTTTCGGGCGATGTTTTCAAAACTTCGGCGATTTCTTCGATGTTTAAGCCGCCGAAAAACTTCATTTCGACGACGCGGCTTTTGCGTTCATCCATAATCGCCAGTTGTTTCAAAGCATCGTCGAGCGCAACGATTTCTTCCGAACGATTTTCCGACGCAATCAGATTGTCCGCCAAAGTAATTTTCTCTGCCAGACCGCCGCGCTTTTTGCTGTTTTTGGAACGCGCGTAATCAACCAGAATATGCCGCATCGCCTGTGCCGCCACGCCGAAAAAATGGGCGCGATTCTGCCAGTTCGGTTCTTCCTGATTGGCAAGTTTCAGATAAGCCTCGTGAATTAGTTCGGTCGTCTGAAACGTGTGTCCCGAAGGCTGGCGGCGCATATATCGCCGCGCCATCCGGCGCAGTTCTTCATAAACGAGCGGCATCAATTGTTCGAGCGCGAACTCATCGCCTCTGCTCCAATCAACCAGCAAAAGCGTAATCTGTGGCGAAGCGGCATTTAGCATTTATTTTTTGGGTGGAAGTTCTCGCAGATTATAGAACAAAAACCTTAAATGTAAAAACTTTTGCGGACGATGACCTCTTTTTGTTCCGAATCTCGTTTAGATGGATAGAGAACAAAGTTAGGCGACTGCCGCTTGAAACGAGTGCGGCGACAGTTTTGACACCGAATCCGTCTGCTTCGGCACTCGGTTGATTAACGAAAAAGGAGAAAAATTATGAAACGTAATCGCATATTAGTTGGTTCGCTCGTCGTTCTGATGCTGACTTTGAGCGTCGTCGTTTTTGCACAGGTCAGCCGTCCGTATCGCAACGGAACGGTTTGGAACATCGGATTTATCAGTATGAAGCCGGGAATGGACACGGCTTATTTAAACTACGTCGCTACCGATTGGAAGCGCGAGCAGGAAGCGTTGAAAAAGGACGGACAGATCATTTCGTATAAAGTTTTGCAAACCGAAGCGCACAGCGCGACCGATTTTAATTTGATGCTGATGACCGAATACAAAGATATGGCGACGATGGAGGCAAACGAAGCCAAAGCCGATCAATTACTGCAAACAGTTATCGGAACGGACGAAAAGCAAATGCAGGGCTACCGCGACCGCCTTCAAATCCGCGAAGTTTTAGCCAACCGGATGGCGCGGGAAATCGTTTTAGAATCGAAGCGTTGAATAAACAGGTGAGCAAAAAATTGGCGGTATTTAGTGCAGCCCGGACGGCGGCGCATCCGTCGCCGGCGGGTTTTTACCGCGTCGGTTCTTAATTAATAAAGGAGAAAAAAAAATGGAAAAAATAATAAGAAATGTGTTGGCAGTTTTATTCGTAGTCGGAGCATTTTATTTTCCGGCGGCGGTCACGAGAGTTTCGGCACAGGC
>JAYVGL010000010.1:0-23446 GCA_043772175.1 Pyrinomonadaceae bacterium
GACGAAGATCAGATTAAGGAAGCCTTCAAAGCCTTGCAGCACGCCGCGACGTTCATCAGACAACAGGTTACGCTCAATTTGGGACTGCGCCACGCCCCCATTCTTAATTTCGTGCGCGATACGGTGGAGGAAAACGCTGCCCGCGTCGGAGAACTGCTCGAAGAAATAGGATCGACGGAAGACGATCAAGAAAAATCGGAAGATGAAGACGAAACGTAGTTTATATATTTTTATTTTATCGTTCGCCGCCGTTGGAAAAAATGCTAAGTCAAGTAGTCGAGTTAATTGAAAATAAACAAAGTTTTGCGATTACCACGCACGTTCGCCCAGACGGTGACGGCGTAGGTTCGTCTCTCGGATTGTGCTGGCTTTTGCGTTCGCTCGGAAAAAACGCGGAAGTCGTTTTGAGAGACGCAATCCCTGTCTCCTATCTGACGCTTCCCGGCGCGAAGGAAGTCAAGCAGGTTTCCGAAGTCAACGGTAAATACGATGCGGTTTTTGTCATCGAATGTTCCGATTTGGCGCGTCCCGGCATTGACGGTTTGGACGCTCAGGTAACGGTTAACATTGACCATCATTCAACGAGCGAACATTTCGGCACGATCAATTGGATTGACGCGACGGCTTCGGCGGTCGGCGAGATGATCTACAATCTCTGCAAAGCGATTGGCGGGCGCATCTCAAAGGAAATCGCAGAATGTATCTACTTGGCAATCGTCTCGGATACAGGTTCGTTCCACTTTTCCAATACGACTGACCGCACTTTGAAAGTCGCTTCCGAACTGATTAAAGTCGGAGTTAAACCCGCCGCCGTTTCCGAAGTCATTTATAATTCGTATCCATGGAGCCGTATCGAATTGATGCGTCAGGTTCTCGACACCGTGCGCCGCGACGAAAGCGGCAAAATCGCTTGTATGCGTCAAACGCTCGCAATGGCGGACAACGCCGAATCGGTTGACGGCGACAACAACGGATTCGTCAACATTCCGCTCGCGGCAAAAGATGTCGAAGCCGTTTTGTATATGCGCGAGACCAAACCCGATGTTTACCGATGCAGCCTGCGCTCGAAAGGCGACATTAACGTCGCCCGCGTCGCGGAAAAATTCGGCGGCGGCGGACATAAAAACGCTTCCGGCCTGCGCGTCGAGGGCGATTGGGATGACCTCGAAGCGGAGATTTTGCGGGAATTGACCGACGCGATTGAGAAAGCCGCGAACAAACTGGAAAAATTCGATTTAAGTTTAATTTAGTTCTTAATATCTATTTAGCTAGCCGCGAATCAAGCGAATCAAACGAATGTAAATCAAAAAGATTTTTCGTGCGATTCGCTTAATTCACGGCTAAAACATTTTTGAGCGACATTTTATGACAAAAGAAAAGAAATACAAATGGCGGCGCGAAGGTTACAAGGAAAACACCAAGGGTTTATTGATGGTCAACACGGGCGACGGCAAAGGCAAAACGACTTGTGCGCTCGGCTTGATGATGCGGGCGGCGGGACGCGGAATGAACTGTTGTATGGTGCAGTTTATGAAGTCGAAAACCGACCGCTACGGCGAACACGAATCGGCTGAACTGCTCGGCATCGAGGTTCACACGATGGGCGACGGTTTTACCTGGGACACGAAAGACACCGCTCAGGACATCAAAACGTCCGAAGAAACGTGGGAACTCTGCAAGCAAAAAATGCACAGCGAGGAATACGATTTATTGGTTTTCGACGAACTCGTCTATGTTTTGGATTATAAGTTTTTAGACTTATCAGCCGTTCTGAGTGAATTAAAAGCCGTGCGCGAAAAACAGCCGCATCTGCATATCGTCGTGACGGGCAGAAACGCGCCGCCCGAATTGATCGAGATCGCCGATTTAGTAACCGAAATGAAGGAAGTCAAACATCCTTTTCACGCCGGAATTTTCGCGCAGCAGGGAATAGAATTTTAATCAGCGGACATTGATTTTTCCGGCTCCGGCAACCAGCGAGTTGATCGTTGATTTATCTCTTTGGTTGATTTGCTCCGGCAGCGCATCAACTCCGAACCAGCCGACGGCATTGATTTCGAGGCTTTTCACTTCGGCAATCCCGTCGGCTTCGGCGCGAAAAAGAATTTCGATGTGTTGACCGGCGATTCTGACGCGGGACATCTCCAACGCTTTCAATTCCAAGCCGGTTTCCTCTCGAATCTCGCGCCGGACGGCTTCGTCGGATTGCTCGCCGAAATTCATAAAGCCGCCCGGAATCGCCCATCCCGCCTGCGGACGCAGTACGTGGTCGAGCAGCATTACTTCGCCTTTTTCATTGAAAATCACTGCCGCGACCGAGGCGGTAAACTTATTCTGGCTTAGTCGGACGAACTTTTTCCGCAAACGCCACGGAATGTTTCGATAAATTGTTCCGACAAGTTTTTTTAACATTTAGAGCGAACCGCTCGACGACCGAAACATCAAGCCGGATGTCCCCTTTTTCAATAAATTCATCGAGTTAAACTTTTTTGTGGAAAGACAACATTGTTAAATCTTTTAATATATGGTGCGTGAGATTTCTCTCGCTGATACTCTTGATCTAAACCATATCATTTTCCCGCTTGGAGTTTTTAATGTCAAAATTTAATTATCTCGGTAAATTTGTATTCGGCTGTCTCTGCTTTCTGATCTTTTCCGTTGCCGTTTTTTCGCAGAGCGTCGAACTGCACAATGATTTAAAGCATTCATTCACAAAATATAAATTGTCGCGGCTCGATGCCAACGCCGCTTATCGGAACGCCGCCGCCCGCCAAGCGATAACGATTTCGACGGCAGTCGGGAATTTCGAGTTGAACCTGATGCCGCACGATTTGCGAACCCGAAACTATCGGGCGGAAGAAACGACGGCAGCCGGAAATCTAACGTCGGAGAGAAGTCCCGTTTCGACTTTTAAAGGAAAAGTTTCGGGCGAAATAGAGTCCGAAGTTCGTCTGACAATGGACGGCACGAAAATCGAAGGCTATTTTTCGAGGGCGAACGGCGAGAAATTTTATATCGAACCGGCGAGTCGTTATTCCGAACACGCCGAAGCCTCCGATCTCGTCGTTTACGCTGAAAAAGATTTTGTAAAAAGCGAAGAATTCGAGTGTCTTTCCGAAATCGGAGAAAAAATGGAGCGCGGTAAAGAACTCGTCGGTTCGCGGCTTGCGGCGACTTCGACTCTGCGCGTCATCGAAATTGCGACCGAAGCCGACTACGCTTTCGTCGGCGAACTCGGCGGCGCGGCGCAGGCGAACAACGAAATCCTGAGCATTTTGAATTTAATCGAAGGCACTTACGAAAGTGAACTCGGATTGAGTTTCGACGTGGTTTTCCAACACGCCTGGTCAACGCCCGATCCGTACGACGGAACGAGTGCCAGCTTAAATCTGGCGAGCTTTAAGAATTACTGGAACGCCAATTATCCGGCGACTTCCGTGCCGCGCGATTTGGCGCATATTTGGACATCGCGGAGCAATTTGACGGGCATCGGCTTGAGTTATTTGAACACCGTCTGCCGCACACCGGCTTCGGCTTATGGATTGAGCGGCAGACTGAATTACGAAAATATCCAATACGTTCTTTCGGCGCACGAAATCGGACACAGCTTAAACGCCGCTCACGTCAGTTCGGTGCAGGGCTGCGACAATACGGTTATGATTCCAATCATCAGCAATCTGACACCGCTTGATTTTTGCCAGTTTTCGCGCAACGAAGTAAATAATTTTATCGTCGCCAACGGCAGTTGTCTGAGCGAAAGAGTTGTGAGTTTAAAGACTAAATTCGATTTTGACGGCGACGGCAAATCCGATGTTTCAGTGTTTCGCCCGTCGAACGGCGCGTGGTATCTGAATCAGTCGGCGGCAGGCTTTACGGGCGCGGGTTTCGGTATCGGTTCGGACAAAATCGTGCCGGCGGATTACGACGGCGACGGGAAAACCGACCTTGCCGTTTTCCGCAGCGGAATTTGGTATCTCAACCGCAGCAGCGCGGGATTTACCGGCATCGGCTTCGGCGCGGCGGGCGATATTCCGGTTCCGGCTGATTTCGACGGCGACGGGAAAGCGGATTTGGCGGTGTTTCGCCCATTAAGCGGCAGTTGGTATATTCAGGCGAGCCGCGCCGGATTCAGCGGCGTTTCTTTCGGCGCGAGCGGCGATAAACCCGTTCCGGCTGATTTCGACGGCGACGGGAAAGCCGACATCAATGTTTTTCGCCCGTCGAACGGCGGCTGGTATCGGCTGAACAGCGCGAACGGTCAATTTTACGGAACGACCTTCGGGCAGAACGGCGACAAGCCTCTGAGCGCGGATTTCGACGGCGACGGCAAAGCGGATTTAGCGGTATTTCGCCCGTCGAACGGCGGCTGGTATCGCGTTGCGAGTGCAAACAACCTGTTCGCGGGAACTTCATTCGGAGCTTCCGGCGACATACCGACACCAGCCGATTACGATGGCGACGGCAAAGCGGATATTTCCGTTTTCCGCCCGGAAAACGGCGCGTGGTATCGCTACAACAGCCGCAGCGGCGCATTCGTCGGTCTATCATTCGGTGCGAATACGGACGTTCCGATTCCGGCTTTCTATCTGCCGTAAACGAAAAATAAAATGTAAAAAGGGAAGCGATTACTTTGTCGCTTCCCTTTTTTTGGGTTCGCAATAACTTTGTAATTATCTGAGCGAAACATCATCTACGCGAAATGTCGAAGCCACTGAACTGTCCGTCGTCGAACGAAATTGAATTCTCACCGTTTGACCTTGATAAGCGGCAAGGCTGAAAGATTTCTGCGAATAAACTCCGGCAGTTCCTTTGTTCAGGTTGCTGTAAGTCGCCAGCGTTGAGAGCAACGTCCCGGACGTATTGCGGATTTCGATGAAGAGTTTGTCATATTGCGTCGTCGTCGTCGTCTCAGACGAAGTTACGTTGAGCCAAAAGGTTAATGCTCCGGCAGAACCGCTCGGAATCGAAACGGTTTGATACGATTGTCCCGCTATGCTGTTGTTCACGCCGAAATAAATATAGCCTGTTCCGCCGTGCGGGTAGCTTCCGGCTGCCGTGTAAAAATAGCCTGTTCCCGACCCGACCCAAGGTGTCGCGCTGCCTTCAAAGCCGCCGTTGGAAATCAGTTCGCCGCCGCTCGGAGTCGGAGTCGGATTTGGGGTTGGGGTGGCGGTCGGAGTCGGAGTCGGAGTCGTCGGACAAGCACCGACACCGACGGCGCACCAGCCTTTGGCAACCGTTACCGCCTGCGTGCTGGTCGAGCCGAAAAGATCGTTCGCCGCATTGACCGTCGCCGTTCTCGCGTCCGCGAAATTAGTTCCCGAAGTCATATAAACCGTTAATGCGCGATACCAAACTTTCGCCGCGTCGGTCGTGCCGATGCCGCTGACGTTCACGCCGCTGATCCGGTTCGTGCCGCCCGCCGCGATCAGGTAAAAAGCGTGATTGCCGATTCCTGAATTAGTATGAACGCCGCCGCTGTCCGCCGTTCCGGTGTAGCGCAGACTATAGTGATCGGGGTCGCCGACGGCGTTCGGATTGTCCATCCGGCGCAGCGCGTCGCCGGCGGTTCCCGGCGTGTAGGCATCTTCACCGATTTTCCAGGTATCGCCGCTGATCGCGCCGCCGTCGGCGTAAAGCTCGACCATCGCGCCCATCACGTCGGACATTGATTCGTTCAACGCGCCCGATTCGTTAGCGTAGGTCAGATTTGCCGTGCGTTCGGTAACTCCGTGCGTCATCTCGTGTCCGCAGATGTCAAGCGTCGTCAGAGGCGTAAAGGTCGAACCGTCGCCGTCGCCGTAACTCATCTGATTGTTATACCAGAAAGCATTGTTATAGCGACCGCTGCTGCCGAAATGAACCCGCGATACGATTAAGCCGACACCGCTCGCGGCGGAAGTCGTCGTGCCGGGACCGCCCGCGCCGTCAATGCCGTTGCGGTTGTGCGCCGATTGATAATAATCGAAAGTTTTCGCCGCGCCGTAATGCGCGTCAACTCCGGCGCGTTGAATCGCCGCGTCCCAAACGTCGTCCGCGTCGGTGTAGCGCGACTGTGTGCCGCCCGTGCCGCTGGTTTCGCTGCCGGTGCTGTTCATATTGAAAGTCCCTTGTTTGCGGGTTAAATCTTCCATATAAAAAGTCGCGCCGACGACGCTCGTGTTGATGTTAACCGTTCCGCTGTAAAGCGAAGAGCCGCTGCCGGTTTGCAGATTGTCGTATTCAAAGACGTTCTCGCCGGTTTGCGCGTCAACAAAAACGACCGGAGCCGAAGTTTTTTCCGTGCCGTCGAGACGCGGCGTTTCCACTCGATACGTCAAATGATCGCGGTTTGCGCCGCGAAAAATCCACATCTCGACTTTCGACTCGTCGGTGATTTGCGCTTTGCCGCAATATGAATTGATCACCAGATTTTTCGCGTCCTCGGCGGAGAAATTCGGCTGCGTGTTGACGCTGATGCCGCTTTTCAACGTATCGGTGATGTTTGAAAGCGAACCGTCCGCTTTCAGATGAACAATCGCCTCGCCTTCCCAGACGGGAATTTCGTTGACGGTTTGACGCACTTTCGTATGCGCCATTTTCAAATCGTCAATCTCGACCTTTTGCGCTTTTAATTCGTTCGCGCCGCCGACCGCACGACCGGCGGTGCTTTCCAATAAATAATTCAGACTGATTTGTTTGACTCGCTCGAGGTCTTCGGGCGCACCTTTGCCGAAAACGGTTTTATCGGCTTCGGCATTGCGGGTGGCGAACGCGAAAACGACCAAAGCGGCGACCAGAACTGCAAAAATACTCAGAAATTTGAAACTTAGAAATTTTTTCACTTTCAGTTATCTCCTTGGGAACGTAGAATTTTGGGATTTGCCGATAAAAATTATCAAGCCGTTATAAATAAAAACTACCGATTTACTGCTCGGACAATTCCCGCGATTCGGCGAAAAAAAAACGACAGGTTCGCCTCTGAAATGAAATGACAACGGTTAAAATGAATTAAAGGGGGTTTAATCAGTTAAAAGTATAGAAAGTTTATCATTGCTCAAAGTTATGTCAAGCATAAGCGAACAGAATATCATAATGAACGGTCGTTCCTTGACGACGGACGGCATCGGAGAGGTTTTCACCTGGAGTGAAATCGGGGAACTTCACAAAGTTCGCAACGGCATCTACCAGCGCGGCGGCAAATTGATTTCGCTGCTCACCGACTTCGGCAAAATCAACGAATGTTACCCGGATTTTCACGGCGACAACACCGACACGATTTTCTACACCGGCGCGGGCAGGCGCGGCGATCAAAAACTCGATTCGTTCAATCGGGCGATGTTCAACGCCGTCGAGACGGCACATTCGGTTCCGCTGTTTAATAAATTGTCGGTCGGACGCTGGGAATTTTTGGGTTTTTGGCGAGTTACGGAAGGGAAGTATCTACACGACGAAACGCAGGAGAGAATGGTCTGGAAATTTAAACTGGAACGACTTTGCTGATCTTTAACGCTTTCTGCCACAAAAAAAACGCGGCTGGAAATCGTTCCAGCCGCAAGTCTTTTCAGACCAGAGGAGAAGAGAGAAATTTTAAGAAATTATTGATTGACGAGCCGCATTCTGCCGTCGGAAAGTCGAATCGCCAGCGCGTTCTGTTCCAAACTCGTCAGCGGCGCGGACGCTTTCTTTTCCAATTTTATCGCCTGTTTTTCGCTGACCTGGCGGACGGTTCTGACGAAATTCGGATTGGTTATCGAGTTGTAACGCGCCGAAATGCGCCGCACATATTCCTGAGTTTCCCGATACGGCGGAATCTGGTTGCCGTACTTCATCACCGCGCCTTCGCCTGCGTTGTAACCGGCGAGGGCGAGATTGACATCGCCGCCGAATTTGTCGAGCAGCCAGCGCATATATTTAATGCCGCCTTCGATGTTCTGTTTCGGGTTGTAAATATCGGTTACGCCCAAACGAATCGCGGTCGCGGGCATCAACTGCATCAAACCGCGTGCGCCTTTGTAGGAAGTCGCCTTTAATTTGAAGGAAGATTCCTGGTGCATCTGCGAATAAACCAGCAAAGGGTCAATGTTGTAGCGAACCGAAGAATCAACGATATATGAATCAATCGTCGCGTCGCCGGTCGTAAAACCGTTCATATTCTTGCCCGCCGCCATCGCCAGTTTCGTGTAAACGACCGGCTGCACGTCGTATTTCAAAACCGAAACTGCCTTTGATAAAGTCGTTTTCTGGGTAACCGAAGCGGTTTTTTTTACTAATTGTTTGCTGATTATTATCGGCTTGATCGTCGGAGTAACGATTTCAACCCCGCGCCGCATATCGAAATTATCAAAAGTTCGCGGGCGATTCTGAGCTAGTGCCGAAGTTGCTAAGGCTCCGAGAGCGCACAAATAAAGTAAAGGTTTTTTCATTTTTCGGCTTACTTTGAAGGATTGAAATTTCAGACCTTTTTGTCGGCTCAAAGGATTTGAAAATTCGGATTGATTTGTTTCGGCACATAATTTTTGTGCGCGTTACCTTTTATAAAATCTCAAAGCGCGTCCGGTTCCAGAAAAAATTGAACATTAGTAAAAAATGTTTTTCAGATTATGCGATTGATAAACAGTCAACGCAAAAATGTCGGTCGCAAACGTGAAAATGCGGTCGGACATTTCAGCGAAGCGGCTTCGGAGCCGAACCGCCGAATCGTGCCATCCGTTTTTGGCTTGTTAAGAGTATCGGATAGTTGTTAAAATTACCCGTCATCAAAAAAAAATTAAGGAGTTACAGCAAATGAAGAGATTAAGTATTTTAGCCGTCGCAGTGTTAGCGATAGCATTTTTTATTTCTTTCAACAGCGTTGGCGCAAAAGACGGTTTGGCAGTCGGCACGGCACTGGAAAATTTCAAACTGACCGATACGAACGGGACGGAAAAATCGTTGAACGATTTGAAAGGTAAAAACGGCGCGATTCTGGTTTTCTTGTCGGTTCAATGTCCGGTCGTCAAAGGCTACAACGAAAGAATCGTCAAACTCGCCGACGATTACGCAGCGAAAGGAATCAATGTTATCGGCATCAATTCCAACGCGACCGAAACGCCCGATAAAGTCAAAACCCACGCCTCCGAAAACTACAAATTTCCGGTTTTAATTGATAAAGGCAATGTTTTAGCCGACCAACTCGGCGCGAACGTCACGCCGGAAACTTTTTATTTGAACGAAAAAAACGTCCTCGTTTATCACGGTGCGATTGACAATGACCGTTCGGGTGAAAATGTCTCGATGAGCTTTCTGCGCGACGCGCTGGATGCGAATCTCGGCGGCAAAGCGGTGGCGAAAACCAGCGCAAACGCTTTCGGCTGTTCGATCAAACGCGCGGTCAAAAATTAAAAACCTCGAATGAATATCAAAAAAAATCACAAAATGCGGTGCGGCGAAAGCGAGAATTTTCCCGTGCTTGCGCCGCGCTTGCTCGCCAAATTATTCTGGTTGATTTTAGTCGCCTCGCCGATTTTTATTTTCCCGTCGGGAAACTACGCGCAGACCAAAAAATCGAAATCGAAAGCCGCTGTGCCGAAGGTTCGGACAACTTCAATTTTGCCGAAGGTTACTCAAATTGACGAAGCGGCGTTAAAAAGTCTTTTGAAGCCGAACGGCAAACCGCTTCTGATAAATTTCTGGGCGACGTGGTGCGATCCGTGCCGCGAAGAATTTCCCGCTCTGGTGAAAATCGGCGCGGACTACAAAGACAAAATTGATTTAATCACGATTTCCCTCGACGAGCTTTCGGAGATTAACAACGATGTGCCGAAGTTTCTGGCGGAAATGAAATCAAACACGCCGGGTTTTTTATTAAAAGTCTCGGACGAAGGCGCGGCAATCGCCGTCGTTTCCAAAGATTGGCAGGGCGGTTTGCCGTTTACGATTCTTCTCGACGCAAACGGCACGGCGGTTTACGGCAAACAGGGGAAATTTGACACCGCCGCATTGCGGTCGGAAATAGAAAAAGTCGTCGCTAAATAATTTCCGGCGAAAAAACTTTTCACAGACTCACGAGAGAGTTTAGCGGTCGAGATTTGAAAAACGAGTCCGAACCGCATAAACTCTCTTTTTTGTTTCAAATCGAATTTTCACCAACGGAGAGTTTTACGGATGAATCAGCCGCTCATCACGCCCGAAATTGTCGCTCAACACGGATTCACGCCTGAAGAATATCAAAAAGTTCTGGAGATAATGGAGCGCGAACCGACGTTCACCGAACTCGGCATTTTTTCGGTAATGTGGTCGGAACATTGCAGTTACAAATCTTCGCGGGTTCATTTGGGAAGATTGCCGACGACCGGCGAGCGCGTGATTGTGCCGCCGGGCGAAAACGCCGGAGTCGTGGACATCGGCGACGATTGGTGCGTCGCTTTTAAGGTCGAATCGCACAATCATCCGAGTTTTATCGAACCGTTTCAGGGCGCGGCGACCGGAGTCGGCGGCATTCTGCGCGACGTTTTTACGATGGGAGCGCGTCCGATTGCGGCGATGAATTCCTTGAGATTCGGGTATCTGGACGACGCAAAACACGGACGGCGCAATAAATCAATTTTGAAAGGCTGCGTGGACGGCATCGCGCATTACGGCAATTGCTTCGGCGTGCCGACGGTCGGCGGCGAAGTCGTTTTTGATGAAGCGTATAACTTAAATCCGCTCGTCAACGCTTTTGCTTTAGGATTGGTTCGCAAAGATCAGATATTTTTCGGGAAAGCCGAAGGCATCGGCAATCCGGTTTTATACGTCGGGGCGAAAACCGGGCGCGACGGTATTCACGGCGCGACGATGGCTTCGGCGGAATTTGACGAAGAAGCGTTGGAAAAACGTCCGACGGTGCAGGTCGGCGATCCGTTTCTGGAAAAATTATTATTGGAAGCGTGTTTGGAAGCGATGCGTTCGGGCGCGATTGCGGGCATTCAAGATATGGGCGCGGCGGGACTTACATCTTCAAGCGTCGAGATGGCTTCACGCGCCGGAACCGGTTTGGAACTCGATTTAACGCTTGTGCCGCAGCGCGAAACGGAAATGACGGCGTATGAAATGCTTTTGAGCGAATCGCAGGAAAGAATGCTGATCGTCGCCAAATCCGGGCGCGAAAAACAGGTCGTTGATATTTTCAAAAAGTGGGATTTGGACGCAGTGGTAATCGGCAAAGTCGTCGAAGGCAATCGGCTGAAAGTTCACCACAACGGCAAACTCGAAGCCGACATCCCGGTTGATATGGTAACGGATGCTGCACCGAAATATAATCGTCCGATTTCTGCACCAAAAAATAAGGAGGAAGAAAATGAACACAGCAAATTGGATAGCCATAGGATTTTCGCTGCGGGCGGTATTCATAGGAGTATTCACAGCAATCTACGCGGCGAATTCAAAGAAGAAAGACAAATAAACGAGTCGGAAGCCTTGAAACTTTTATTGAATTCGCCGAATATCTGTTCCAAACGCTGGGTTTACGAGCAGTATGACACGATGGTGCGGACGAACACGGCGGTCTTGCCGGGCGCGGACGCGGCGGTCGTTCGCATTAAGGAAACGCGGCGGGCGGTTTCGATGTGTCTGGACGGCAACGGGAAATTTTCGGCGATCAATCCGCGTGAAGGCGCGAAACTGATCGTCGCCGAAAGTGCCAGAAATAACGTCTGCGTCGGCGGTTTTCCGATTGCCGTAACGAATTGTCTGAACTTTGCATCGCCCGAACGCCCGGAAGTAATGTGGGCGTTTTCGGAGACGATTGACGGCATCGCGGAAGCCTGCGAAGCGTTTGGAACGCCGGTGATTTCCGGCAACGTCTCGTTTTACAACGAAACCGAAGGGCGCGGAATTCTGCCGACTCCGACGATTGGAATGGTCGGCTTAATCGAAGACACGCGCAAAATTATCACCGGCGGATTCAAAGCGGAAGGCGATGTCATCGCGCTTTTGGGCGAAACGAAAGACGATTTGGCGGCGAGCGAATTCGCGCAGACGGTTCTCGGTTTGACGACCGACGAACTGATCGCTAACGGCATCGTCCCGACGATTGATTTGGATTTGGAAGTGCGCGTCCAAAAAACCTGTCTGAAAATGGCGGACGAATTTCTGTTGAAATCGGCGCACGACTGCTCGGACGGCGGACTCGCGGTAACGATTGCCGAAAGTTGTTTTTCGTCCTTGAATCGAAAAAGTATCGGCGCGGAAATCGAATTGACCGACGAAACTCTGTCGGCGGAAAGTCTCTTGTTCGGCGAAACGCCGTCGCGCATCGTCATCAGTTTCGCGGCTGAAAACTCCGAAGACGTGCGAAAAACGGCGAAAGCCGACGGTTGTCCGTTCCGCATCATCGGAAAAGTTTCCGGCGCGGATTTGAAAATCAAAATAAACGAAATCGAAAAAATTGCGGCTTCGATTGCAGAACTCGAAAACGGCTGGAAAAATTCTCTGAAAAACCAGCTCGAAAACTAAATATCAAATGAATAATTTTGAACAACGGATTAACGATCTCGACCTGAAACTTTTTGAAAAAATCAACAGTCAATCGGACGACGAAGACAAACAATCGCTGCTGGCGTGTCAATTGGCGGTGCGTGAACTTCAGCCCGATTACAACTATCTGGAAATCGGTTCGTATCTCGGCGGCAGCATTCAGCCGCATCTGCTCGATGCGAAATGCGCGAAGATTTACTCGATTGACAAACGCCCGCTGGTGCAGCCGGACGAACGCGGGGTGGATTACGTTTATCGAAATAATTCGACGGCGCGAATGCTGGGTTTGCTGAAGGAAGTCGCGCCCGAACAAATTCATAAAATCACGACCATTGACGGCGACACGCGCCGTCTCGAACCGTCTGAAATTGCCGATAAAATGCAGATTTGTTTTATTGACGGCGAACACACGGACGCAGCCGTCGTTTCGGATTTCAAATTTTGTCTGCAAGTATTGGATGAATCGGGAATAATACTTTTTCACGACGCGGAAATAACTTACAACGGCATCGCCGAATGTATTCAATATCTCAAAGCAAATTCGATAAAATTTCGCGCTTATAATTTGCTGATGGTCGTCTTTGCAATTGAAATCAACGATTTTCCGACCCACCGAAATCCGGCTGTTACCGAGCGTCTGGTGAACAATCCGGGTTATTTGTTTTCCCTGCAATTTAACGATTATTACCGCCAATTCGCTAACAAAACGCCGTTTCGCTTTTACCGGCGAATGGTTACGAAATGGAAGGGAAACAACATCTCCGAATAACCTTAAAATGAATCAACCCGGCGTTTACCTACACATTCCGTTTTGCCGTTCGCGCTGTTCGTATTGCGATTTTGCGACGGACGTTTACAAAAACGCGGCAATCGTCGAAAGCTATATTGACGCGCTCGTTAAAGAAATTTTAAATTTCAAATTTCAAATTTCAAATTCCGAAACTGAAAAATCAGTTGACACGATTTATCTCGGCGGCGGAACGCCTTCATTGCTTTCGGCGAACCAACTCGAACGAATTTTAACGGCGGTTCACGATGTATTCTCCGTCGCCGCGAACGCGGAAATTACGATAGAGATGAATCCGGCGACGGCGACGCTGGAAACTTTGAAAAACTACAGAAATCTCGGCATTAACCGCGCCAGTTTTGGGGCGCAGACTTTTGACGACGCGGAACTGAAACGCCTTGGGCGCAAACACACGGCGAACGACGTGTGCGAGACGATTGAACTGCTGCGGAAAGCCGGCTATGAAAACGTCGGCTTCGATTTGATCGCCGGTCTGCCGCGCCAAACCGTCGCCGATTGGCAGCGCAACCTCAAACAAGCGTTAGACTTACAGCCTGAACATCTCTCGCTTTACCTTCTGGAAATCGTTCCGGGAACGCCGCTTGCCGAACAGATTCGCGGCGGACGACAGTCTTTGCCGGATGAAGATTCGGCGGCGGAAATGTATGAGATTTTGGTTGAAACGGTCGCTCGGAAAAATTTCGTGCAATATGAAATCTCGAATTTCGCGCTGTCCGGTTACGAATCGAAACACAACTCGAAATACTGGACGCTTGATCCGGTTTACGGTTTCGGCTGTTCGGCACATTCGATTGATGCCGCAAACGTGCGCTATTCCAACGAGCGCGACACGGCGAAATACGTCGCGCTGATCGAACGCGGAAATTCGGCAATCGTTCACCGCGAAACGATTGATGCCGCATCGGAATTCGTTTTTTTGGGTTTGCGGCTGGCGCAGGGAATTGATTTGAACGACTACCAAAAGCGTTTCGGCGTTAACTTGATCGAAAGCCACCGGGAAGAATTAGGGCGTTTGAAAGATTTCGGCTTGGTCGAGTTCGACGAAAACCGCCTGAAATTGACCGGCAGAGGCTTTTTGTTTTCCAACGAAGTTTTCGAGGTGTTCATTTAGAGGCTTGCTTTTCCGTCTCGGCAATTCCTATACTTTTCAAAGAAATAATAAAATTATGCCGATTTACGAATACAAATGTTCGGAGTGTGGAAATCACCTCGAAAAAATGCAGAAAATTTCCGACGCGCCGCTAACCGTCTGCGAGGTTTGCGGCGGAAAATTGGAAAAACAATGGTCGCTTTCGGGGATTCAATTCAAAGGCGCGGGCTGGTATGTTACCGATTATTCCAACAAATTAAAGGAACCGGGAACCGTTAAATCCGACAAAACGGAAAAGTCGGAAAAGCCTGAAACGGCGAAAAACGCCGATAAATCCGAAACATCTGAAAAAAGTTCCGCCGTCGAATCAACCGCAAAGACCGAAAGCGCATCAAATACGGCAAGCGACACCAAAGCGGCGAGTTCGGCGAAGGAAACGACGGCGAAAAAAGATTGAGGTTTTCAAAAAGATGAAAGTTTCGGCAACACGAATTTACGGACTGATTTTTGTTTTAATAATGAGTTTTATTGGTGTTGCCGCGCAATCGCGCCGCAATGCTGCTTCGACCGTTGACGCGGACGGCACGATTTTAAGCGTCGTCGCTTCGCGCACAACCGCTTCGAAAGAGCCGATTAAACCGGAAAATGTTTTTCTTTATGAAAACGGCATCGAGCAGAAAATCAAAAATTTCAGTCTCGATCCGTCGCCCGCCAAAATCGTCATTCTCGCTGACAACTCGCAAACCGTCCGCGCCGATCTCGAAACATTGAAAAAGGCGGCGATGGAATTCGCTTACGAAATTTTCGACGGCGATCAGCTTTTCATCGTCGGTTACGACGAAAAGCCGGAAATTATCCAGGAATGGACGGACGACGCGAAAAAAATCGAAGTCGCGCTCGGCACGTTCCGCAAACAGGGAAACGCATTTTTGTTCGATTCGCTGAACGCGACGATGAATGAAATTCTGCTGCCGCTGATGCCCGGAACGCGCAAAACCGCCGTCGTTTTAATCAGCGACGGACTTGATCGGGGAAGCAAAACCACTTTCGATAAACTTCTCGGCGAACTGCAAAATCAAAATATCACGGTTTACGCCCTGCAAATTCCCGACCGCACGGGCGGCGCGTATCGCCGCAATCAGCCGAAGGCGAATCAAGTGATCGAACAGTTAGCGGAAGGCACGGGCGGGAAAGTTTTCCCGATTGAAGAAGCCAATGCCGCCGCCAAGTTCATCTGCGACGAACTCAAACGCAATCGCTATCTGCTTTCTTATTCGCCGGTCAACACTTCTTCCTACGATGCCAAGCGCGTTTTTTTGATCGCCGACGAAGGCATTTCCATCCGCACGAAAAACCTCCAGCCGCCGAACGTGAAATAGCGGTAAATGATAAACGGAAGAAAAAACTTACCACTTATCGCTTACCATTTATCGCTGCTCGCTTTTGCGGGCGAAAAAAAACCGTTATTCTTGTATAATGACCGAACGTAATTTTAATTTTTCCGTTAAAACGGAAGGAGAAGCAAACCCGTGAACGATTCCGAATTTCCAAAACAGCCGCCCGCCGACGATTGGGGCAAAACCAACTTTAAATATCCTTCGCAGCCGCCCGCCGACGACTGGGGCAATACGGTGGCGAACGGACGGCGCGACGACGCGGATTTCGGCAAAACCTTTATGCCCGGCGGCTCGAACGCGCCGAAAACGCCGGACTGGGGCGATACGCAAAGCAACATCAGGCTTCCGAACAATCAGGACTTCAGCGGCAACGCCGACACTTACGGCAGCGGCGGCAACAACGATTTCGGCGCGACGACTCCGTATTTCCGTTTGCCCGAAGCCGAACGCGCCAAATATGAAAACGTCCCGCTCACGCCGACGCAGGAAGCCGCCAAGCAAAAAGAAGAGGAAAAACAGAAAGGCGGCGTGCCGTCGTGGGTTTGGGTTTCGGGCGGGTTGGCGACGATGTTCGTTTTTGCAATCTTGGTTCTGCTGACGGCGGCTTTTTTTATTTACCGAAAAACCGGCTTCGACGCGACGGTCGTGGGCGCACCGGCGGGCAGTAACATTTTGGTTAACGGCGCGTATTGGGGAACGACTGCCGACGGATTGATAAATCTGTCAACGCTCAAAGCGGGCGAAACCAAAAAAGTCGAGATCAAACACCCGAACTGGCTTTGTCAGCCGGAGACGCTCAAAGGCGAAAACGGCGTTAAGCCTCAGCCGATTATCGCGCAGTGCAAGCAGGTCGCCACCGTCAATCCCGAATGCGTCAACATTAAAGCCGGTGCTTACGACATCGCGGAAAAATGCGCCAATGTAGCGTTGGACAAACTGCCGGAGGACTTTTCGGTTGACCAGCTTTTAGCGGCGATGAATCTGTATATCATCCAGTTTGCCAGCGGAAAATTCGATATTCCCGAAAGAAATATGAAGTTTATCGAACGCGCGGCGGGTTATATGAAAAAACTATCGCCGAATATTATTGTCGAAGTCGGCGGACACACCGATAGCGTCGGAACGGACGAATCCAACAAAGTGCTTTCGGACAATCGCGCCAAAGCCGTTAAAGCCGCACTCGTTCAATTCGGTATCAAACCGGAAACATTAACCGAAAAAGGTTACGGCGCAGCCAAACCGAAAACGACCAATGAAACCGAAGACGGAAAATTCCAAAATCGGCGCATCGAATATACGGCAGTCAAATAGGTTCAAGATTCAAGGTTCAGGATTCAGGATTCAGATTTTAAAAAGGACGATATTAAATTTTATCCCAAACCTTGAATCTCGAACCTTGAATCTCGAACCTTAAATCCTAAATTTTGAATCCCGAATCCCCAACTCCAAACAGACATTGCAAGCCAGCGGATAATGTGTGAAAATTTTCTTGTGTAATTAAGTTATTTATAAAGCAGGAGATTTCCCAAAGTGAATTTAGAACTCGAAAAGTTGATCGCGTTACAAAAGACGGACACCAACATCCGCAAGTTAAAAAAAGCCATCGAAACGGCAGAAGAGAGGCGTGCAATAATCGAACAGGAGTTTGAAATGCACGCCTCTTCTATTAGAGAAATTCAAGGCAGGCGCGAAAAATCACAAGCCGGACGCGCCGATCTCGAACGGCAAATTGCGGAGAACAAAACCTATCTCGACCGCGCCGACCGCAACTTAAAAGGCTCGCAAAATCAAAAAGAATATGAAACGGCGATGCGTGAAACCGACGCGCTGCAAAAACAGATTTCCGCGCTGGAAACGCAGGTTTTGGAGCGAATGACGGAAATCGAAGAAGTCGAAGGCGTTTTAGCGGAACGCTCGAACGAAATAAACTCGCTCGAATCGAACCGTGGAAAAGCGGTGAAAGAGTTTGAAAAAGAACTCGCCGCCGACCAGAAAGAACTCGAAAAAGAATTGAAAAGCCGCCACGAAGTCTTCACTACCTTGCCCGCGCAGATGGCTTCCGTCTATAACCGTATGGCGCAGCGCAGCCGCGACGGAATCGCCGTCGCCGAAGTCATCGGCGGTTCGTGCAGCGCGTGTTTTATGAAACTCCGCCCGCAAATGCAGGTCGAACTGAAAACCACCGACAAAATTATGACGTGCGAAAACTGCACCCGAATTTTATACGTCGTCACCGAACCGCAAGCCGCCGCGCAGGATGCAAGCAGTTAAATTTCTAATACAATTAATCATTTCATAAAAACAAAATGGCAGAACAAACAACCGTCTCCGATATTTTCCGCCGTGCTTTAGAGATGCGAAAGGCGAATCCGAATGCTTCCTATAAAGATGTCAAATCGCAAATCGTCAGCGAATTCGGCGGCAAAGTGTTTCCGAAAACTGCGTATTTGACGATTCCCGAATACGACAACATTGCGCCCGAAGAAGACTGGACGGCAGGTTTGCCGGTTGTTTTGCGCGGCATTCAAACCGAAGATTGGGCGGAAATCGCGCACGGAATTATTATTTCTCTGGAACAGGTCGAGAATTACCCGAAAGAGTCGGGCAGAGAAGACGCGCCCGAAAAAGAATGGCGCAACCGGCACAAAGGCATCGCCGAAGCCGAAGAGAAAAATCTGTCCAAATGGATGCCCGCCGACTTGATGAACATCGCCAAACGCAACGTCAAAAGTTGAAAATTGAAAATTTAAGATTCAGGATTTAGTATTCAACCGATATGGAAAGCGCAGTCATCGTCGTTATGACGACCGTCTCAAATGAGGCGGAAGCCGACGAACTAGCTCGGAGAATCGTCGAAGCAAAACTCGCGGCTTGTGTGCAGATTCTGCCGCCGATGAAGTCGGTTTATTTCTGGGAAGGCGCGGTTCGAGTTGATTCGGAACATCTGCTTTTGATTAAAACGCTTCACGAAAGGTTTGACGAACTGAAATCGTTTATCGCCTCCAATCATCGCTACGACACGCCCGAAATCATTGCGTTGAAAGCAAACGCCGTCGCAGAGAATTATCTTGATTGGATGAGAAATTATTTGGAACATAATGCAGAAACACGCACGAAGTAAGTGTGTGAAAGGCGAAGAAAACACTTACTTCGTGCGTGTTTCTGCATAAAGATATTATGACTGTCAAACTCGCCGACATTCTCGATGCCAGAGAAACGCTGAAAGACATTATTTTGCCGACTCCGCTGCTGGCGGACGCGAGACTTTCGGGCGAGATCGGCGCGGACGCTTTTCTGAAAGCCGAAAATCTGCAAAAAAGCGGCTCGTTTAAGATTCGCGGCGCGTATAACAAAATCGCGCGTTTGACCGCCGAAGAGAAACGGCGCGGAGTGATCGCCGCTTCCGCCGGAAATCACGCGCAGGGCGTGGCACTCGCGGCGCAGCTCGACCACATCAAAGCCGTTATCGTGCTGCCGAAATTCGCGCCGTTGACCAAAGTCATCGCCACCAAAAGCTACGGCGCGGAAGTCGTGCTTTTCGGCGACACTTTCGACGACGCTTTCGCGCACTCCAAAGAATTACAGGAAAAACACGGCTACACTTACATCCACGCCTTCGACGACGAATCGGTGATTGCCGGACAGGGAACAATCGGTTTGGAAATCGCCGAAGCCGCGCCGCAGACAACCGTTATCGTCGTGCCAATCGGCGGCGGCGGCATTATTTCAGGGATTGCGATTGCGGCAAAAAGTCTTCTGCCCGATGTGCGCGTCGTCGGTGTGCAGGCGGCGAACTGCGCCCCGATGAGCAAATCGGTCGCCGCCGGTGAAATCGTTCACGTCGCGGCGTTGGAAACCATCGCCGACGGCATCGCCGTCAAACGTCCGGGCGCGTTGACGATGCCGATTATCCGCGAATACGTTGACGAAATCGTTGAAGTAACCGAAGACGAAATCGCCCGCGCCATTTATTTCTGCGTAACGAACAATCGCCTCGTCGTCGAGGGCGCGGGCGCGGCGGGTTTGGCGGCTTTACTGGCGGGGAAAATCAATCTGGACGCGGACGACACGGTTTGCGCGGTCTTGTGCGGCGGCAACATTGACGCGAACCTTCTGGCGCGAATTCTCGAACAGGTTCTGGTGCGGCAAGGTCGCTACATCTTCTTAAAACTCCTCGTCCCGGATCGTCCCGGAACGCTCGCGCCGCTCCTTAACCACGTCGCCGACACGGGCGCAAACGTGATGGAGGTTTATCACAAACGCGCGATGTGGCTCGCGCCTTTGGGCAGAGTCGGAATCGAAATGCTGCTCGAAGTCCGCGACGAAGAACACGCGCAAGCCGTCACGAAACATCTCGAATCGGTCGGCTATCTGGTCGAACGCGAAGGTGTCGGCGCGTGGGCGGCGTGAAAAAATAACAAATCTAAACCACTCTTGATTCGCCGCTACCTTTTCACCAAATCTTCCGTGTAAAGTCCGCGATAAATTCGATAATTGTTCATCACCTTGAAAACGTAACTTTTTGTTTCGGCGAAACCGACTTCCGAGGCGAATACGCCCGCGTCTTTCGGGTTTGAGCGGTTGAGCCAGCGGACGGCGTTGTCTTCGCCGCCGTTATAAGAAGCGGCGATGGCTTCGTATAGCCCGCCGAATTGGTTTTTCAAATCGGCGAGGTATTGGCTGCCGATGGCGATGTTGACGGGCGGCTGGTATAAATCGTCGGCTTGCATATTGGAGAAACCGGCTTGCGCGTTGTATTTGATGGCGGTGTCATAGACGAGTTGGAGCAAACCTCTGGCGGCGGAAGGCGATTTGGCGTTGGCGCGGAAGCTCGATTCCTGTTTCATAATCGCTAAGACGAAGCGCGGGTCTATGGTTTTTGATTTGGCGTATTTTAATAATTCGGCGCGGTAGAGAACCGGATATTCGCCGGCGTTGTAGCCGGAGACGCTGCCCGTGCGCGTGATTTTGTTGGAGTTTAATTTGTCGGTTGCCAAGCCGCCGTAATAAGAATTGACGGGAATGGCGGAATAGACGGCGACGGCATCGGCTTTTCTGCCGAGCTTTTCGAGCGCGAGAGCTTTCAAATAATTCGCTTCGTCGAGCGAAGTCATTGAACTGCGAAAGTTATTGTTAAGGCGCAGTGCGTCGGCGGCTTCGACGGCTTTCGTCCAATTTTGACGCGAGATTTCCATTCGGACACGCGCCTGCAATGCGTTGGTCGCGGTCGGCATTCCGTCGAAGCGCGTTTTGGTTTTATCAATCCACAGGTTTGCTTCGTCATATTTTTTGGCTTCACGCAACGCGTCAATGATGTTTAAATACGAAGTTTCGATCCGTTCGCCGGTCGGGAACATCGTCGTATAAAGCTGATAGGCGGCGGCGGCTTCCGAATTTTTGCCGAGGCGGACGAGACACGCTCCTTTAAAAGCGAGACTTTCGCGCCCTTCTCTGGTGTCGGCGTAACCGCTGATGGCGCGGTCGAAAAATATAATCGCCTGCGCGTAACCGCGTTCCCACATAAAAGCGCGTCCCGTTCCCATCAGTGCCTTCGCCATTCCCGCATCGGTCGGATAAACATCGAAAATCTTCTGCCAGTGTTCACGCGCTTCGGGAAAATGCCGGTTCGCCATATAAACTTCGGCGCGTGAGAGATGTTCGGCGGCGGTCAAGTCCGGCAGTCTGCCGTTCGCGTCGCGGGTTGATTTATCTTTGACGGTTACCTGCGACAATGCTGCGTCCGATTGGGCGAACACTGCGATAGAGAATACGAACAGTAGAGCGATGGAAACGATTATTTTATTCATTGATTTAATACTTTCGCGCAGAAAAGATTCGGGAGAACAGAATAACAAACTTTAGACGATAGTTGAAACGAAAAAGTTGCGAGTTTGAATCAAGTCGGCAGTTGCAAGTTGATAATTTTAAAGTCTGCATATAGAATGCTCACACCTGCGATAATGAAGCGACAACTGATTTTAATAAATTTTACGAAATATAAATATCGTCCGAGATTCAAATGAGAAACGGCAGTTTAAGTTTTCCCACCGACAGAAAGTTAGAAAGCGTCAGCCGCGAAAGACATTGAAAGGAGTTATTAACTCATCTTATGCAGAGAATTAAACAAGTTGAATTCTCTTAAAGTTTGAAAAACCGAATGCAGGACATTGACATACAATTTTGTTTTCAAGGCAAAATGATTGGTTTCCATTTTCAGCACTCCCAGTTTGATTTAGTCGCACAATGCGGCAAAAAATGATTAGTTTAGGCTGTCTCTGTTGGCGTTAGAGATTTTGCCGGACCGACATTTTGTTTCAATTTACCAATTTTAAAATTTTTATTTGAAGGAGTATAAATGAACAAAAAACCTGGCTTTTACACGATACTAATCGTCGTATTCGGTCTATTTTCAGCTTATTCGGCATCAGCACAGAGCAGCAGTGTCAGTAAACCAACGGCTGGAAAAAAGATCGTGGACAATTCTAAATCATCTAAATCGAAAGAGATGGAAAAGGAAAAACGCGAACGCAAAACGAATTTCAATGCGGCAAAGAATAAAGCGGCGCAAAATGGCAAAACCGTTGTTCTTCCGATGGAATACCTTGGCGTGTCGGAACCCTTATCGGCACTTGCCGCGCGACCGCGACCGCCAATCAGCAAAGAAGACGGAATGGTGCAGGAAGATCACCCAGAACCTCTTCTTGAAGAAGATTCCGATAACAACCCGAATAACGAAAATGTTCCGCCGGCAATTGTTCAGAATGAAACGACCGAACCACTGGCGGCTGTTCTGGGAACGAGTTTTGAGGGTCCCGGAACCGGCTTGGCAGGATTTAGTATGACAGGTGCGCCGCCGGATACGACAATGGCGGTCGGACCGAATCACATTGTCGCGTGGGTCAATTCGCAATACGCTATTTTTAACAAAACCGGAACTTTGCTACTTGGTCCGGTTAATGGAAACACGCTGTTCACAGGTGTGCCAAATGTCTGTGCGTCAACAAATCGCGGCGACCCGATTTTGCAGTATGACCGCTTGGCAGATCGCTGGGTCTTGAGCCAGTTCGCTTTTACAAGCCCTTCCGCATCTCCTTGGTTTCAGTGTATAGAACCTGTTTGCAGTTAAGCAATTCTCCGCAGAATTAGCCGAATCGCGCAAATCCGAATCTTGGCTTCGCTCGTTTCGAGCAATCCTTCACAGTTCTTCCATAGCACCCGGCATTGATTAATCCACGCATTCGTGCGCTCGACAATCCAGCGCTTTTTAATCACCACAAAGCCGTGTTTGGTCGGCTTTTCCGCCTTCGCTTCGGCACGCTGTTTCGGAGTGATTTTCTCGGCGATTTCAATTTTTAGGCGGTTTGCCAATTCTGCGTCAATCTCTTTAATTTCCGTTTCCAAATGCTCTTGGTGATACCCGTTGTCGAGCAGGATGGTGATGCGATGTCCTTCGGGCAAGTTAAGAAAATACTGTTTGTTCTCCCGAATGATTGCTGTCAATCCGTCGTCGTCGCTCACTGAAGCCTTCGTGCAGCGCACAAAATAAGGATTGCCCAGCACATCAACCAATAAATGCCGCTTAATGCCATTCGTCGTTTTATACCAACAATATCCCTTTGTCTCAAGAGCGGCGGTGTCAGTATTTTTGGCGCACATCGAATCTCCAATCAACAA
>JAYVGL010000011.1:0-14811 GCA_043772175.1 Pyrinomonadaceae bacterium
CGAGTTCGGAATCTATAACGTGCAGTTCGTCCAAAGCGCGGGCGACGAAATGCGTTAAGGCTTGGACGTGCGCCATTTCGCGGTCGTGTTCTTCGGGCGGTTTTTCAAAGACTTTCAACTTCAAATCTTCGGTGAGAAAGCGTTTGATTTGTTCGGTTCGGGTTGTCCGAACGGGACATAAAGCGATTCGCAGATTTTTGATGCCGTCGCGTCCGCTCTGCGGTCCGAAAAGCGGATGAGTGCCGATGATTTCGACGGTTTCAGGCAATAATTCGAGCATCAGTTCAATCGGTTTCATTTTTACGGAACAAACATCGAGACACAGCACGTCGGGTTTTAGAAGTGGCGCGGCGCGTTCTAAAACTTCGGCAAATGTTTTGAGCGGAACGGCGAAGATGACGATTTGTTTGTGTGCAGCCGTTTCAAAATCGCACCACTTTACGCCGATTTTTTCAGCTTCGTGTTGAAGATCGGCGTTATCATAAACCGCCACATCGAAAAACGGCGCGAGATGCTGCGCCATAAATCGCCCGAACTGTCCGAAGCCGATGATTGCGATTTCAGTCATAAATTAAATTTTCGCGGAAGTTTTTTTAAGCTTTGAGTTCAAACTTAAGTTTGCCTTTTCCGCCGCGCTTCGCTCGAAGGAAAGACACGCTGAAGCGTGAACTCAAAACTTAAAAAAACTTCGGTAACAAAATATTAGCTCGATCTATTCGCGGCAACGGATGATTCTGATTTGTCAATCAGTTCCTTAATCGCATCAATTTTTTCGAGCGCGGCTTCTTCGCCCGCTTTGACGAGTTCGTCCATTTTGCCGATTTCGTCGGGGCGGATATGCGCGATTTTCGGGATGATAATGACATCGGCGCGATAATGGTGCGATTTGGACGCGACGCGGAGCAGAAGCATCATTGATTGAAAAAAGATGCCGAGAAAGGTGTTCGGCTTGCCCCAATACGTCGCGCCGGAAGCCAGAACGTCAACGGCGATGACGATTTCCGCGCCTAGTCTCTTTACCGCTTTAGTCGGCACATTGGCGATGACGCCGCCGTCAATCAGCATTTTCCCGTCAATTTTGACGGGCGCGAAAACGCCCGGAATCGCGCAGCTGGCGCGGACGGCTTCGATCAGATCGCCTTTGCCGTGCAAAACGACCTCTTCGCCCGTTTCCAAATCGCAGGCGACAGCGGCGAACGGAATCGGCGAATTTTCAAATTTGTCGTGCGGAAAACTCTTGCGGAGAAATTCGCCCATCGAGGCGTTCGACAGTATTCCTTTGGTCGAAAACGAAAAGCCGGTCATCCGATACCAACTCATTTTCCTGCCGAGTTCGACGATTTCCTCGATGCTTAAGCCGCTCGCGTAAGCCGCGCCGACAATGGAACCGGCGGAAGTTCCGGCGATGTAATCAACCGCGATGCCGTGTTCACGCAGGACTTTGAGAATGCCTAAATGAGCGAATCCGCGCGCCGCGCCGCCTGACAAAGCCAAGCCGAGTTTTTTCCGTGTCATATAAAAACAGTTTCGGGTTTCGGGTTTCAAGTTTCAAGTTTGCGGATTGGAAATCTAAAAAGAAAATTCGGAATTCAGAATTCGGCGGTGAGAAATCTAAAACCTGAAACTGAAATAAACGATTGATTTTAACTTTCCTTTATGGAAAACTTAACTTCGATTTAACTACCGATTATGACTCCAGCCGAAACTTTTTCTTTACAGCGTTCGCCGTTGAACGCCGACCTTGCGGCGGGCGCGAACACTTGCCCGGTTTGCTCGCGTGAGGCGCGGGACGAATACGTTCCGCTCCGTGTTCTGCCGGAGGATTTACAGGCTTTAATCAACGCCAACGCGCCTGACACGAAGAATTTTCAAGCCGTTTGCGCTCGCTGCGTCCGGCTTTTCGAGCGCGCCAAAGATCAGATTCTCAATGACGCGGCGATGAACAAAGACGGCTCTTTCGTGCTTTCCACGCCGCTTCGTCTGGATTCGGACGAACGCTTTACGGGAAAGGGCGTAACGATTGCGTTTCTCGATTCGGGATTTTATCCGCATAAGGATTTGACCGAGCCGCACAACCGGATTTTGGCTTATCAAAATTTGAACCGCAGCGACGGCGAAGTCGCGTCTTTGTATCAGCCGGACGTAGCGAGCTGGCACGGAATGATGACTTCGGTGGTGGCGGCGGGCAACGGCAGTTTGTCGAACGGTTTTTATCGCGGCATCGCGCCGGAGGCGAACGTGGTGCTGGTGAAACTGGCGCGAACCGGACGTATTACTGAGCAAAATATCCAGGACGGTTTGGAATGGGTTTTGCACAACCGCACGAAATTCAACATCAGAATCGTCAACATTTCGGCGGGCGGCGACTTCGAGCATTCGTATCTGCACGACTCGCTTTCGCAAACCGTCGAAGAATGCGTCGCCCAGGGTTTGACGATTATCTGCGCTGTCGGGAACGCCGGACATCTGCCGAATCACCCGGTTTTTCCGCCCGCTTCGTCGCCTTCGGCAATCGCCGTCGGCGGTTTGGACGACAACAATTCTATTGACCGTTCGCGGCGCGGAATGTATCGTTCGAGCTACGGTCCGACGATGGACGGTTTGCAGAAACCGGAAATCATCGCGCCCTCGATCTGGGTTCCCGCGCCGATTCTGCCCGACACGCCGACCGCGCAGCAAGCCGAATTATTAGAGAAATTAGACAAAGCTGGCGACGACGAACTGCACGAAATCATCCGCGCCAGCCCGAATCTCGAACCGGAATTAGATGCCGCGCTCGACCGACCCGCTTATATGATCCGCCAGATCGTCGCGCTGAAAATTCGCCGCGAAAACGTCATCACGCGCCATTACAAATACGTTGACGGCACGAGTTTCGCCGCGCCGATTGTCTCGTCGGTCGTCGCGCAGATGCTCGAAGCGAACCCGCATCTCACGCCGCAAAAAATCAAGCGCATCTTAATTTCCACTGCCGAACGCCTGCCGCATTACGAAGTTGACCGGCAAGGCTGGGGCGTGATTGACCCGCGTCGCGCCGTCGAGATGGCGGCAAGTTTTTAGCTCGGATTCCAAAGCTCGGAATCAAGAGATTTTGACTTCAAGGCAGATTCCGGTTTTGCGCTGTTTTGTAAAGCGATGTTTTGTGGAGCAGTGCTTTTAATTGTCTCAAAAACGCCCGTTTTTGTTCGAGGTTTTCATAAATTTGACCAACTGATGTTTGATAAAAGCCGCGTGTCCGAAACAGTATCAAACAATAGCTGCAAACTCTGCGGAATGAGTTTCGATTTTTTTCCGGCAGTCTCTAATTGAATGAATTTCTAAATTCGAGCGGCGAAACATCGGTTTTGTTTTTGAATAATTTGTTGAATGACTGCGGATGTTCAAAACCGAGCCGATAGGCGATTTCGCCGACTGAAAGCGAAGTCGTCGTTAATTCTGCTTTGGCTTTCTCGATTAATTTGTTGTGAATATGCTGCTGCGCGTTTTGTCCCGTGAGAGTTCGCAGCAGATCGCTCAAATAACTCGGCGAGACGTTCAATTTCTCAGAAACGTATTTAACCGTTGGGAGTCCCGCCTGCGATTTGTTTTGATTGCCAAAGTATTCACTCAGCAGATCTTCCAGTTTCATCAGTAAGTCATCGCTCGCCTTTTGACGAGTGAGAAACTGCCGGTGATAGAATCGGTTTGAATAATTGAGCAACACTTCAATCTGCGAAATCATTAAGTCCCGGCTGAAATTATCAATGTTCGAGCGGTATTCCTGTTCAATGTTTTGCACGATGCCGGTTAGCGCGACTTCTTCTTTTTCCGAGAGATGCAGTGCTTCGTTAACCGAGTAATCGAAATACCGAAATTGCCTGATCGTCTTTGCTAAAGACGTATTCCAGAGAAAGTCGGGATGAATATAGATCATCCAGCCCGACGGCTTTAATGGCAAATTCTTTTCAACTTCAACCCTGAAAACCTGACCGGGCGACATAAAGAACATTGTGCCTTCGTCAAAATCGTATTCCTGCTGACCGTATTTCACTTTGGAACCGAAATTCCTTTTCAGCGCAATGCAGTAAAAATCAAACACCAAGCTCATTTCATCGGCGGACAGCTTCTTGATTGATTCTAAATTTATCACGCTGATTAAAGGATGTTCGGGCTTTGGTAACCCGCGAAACCGATGATATTCGCTGATCGTCTTAAATCTGTGAGGTTGTGCGTTTGCCATAATATAATTATTTTTGGTTGTAAACGGCAGCGAATTCCTTCGCAAAATCTTTCAGCTTCACTTTGCCCATCACTGCCGGTTTGTTGCGGTGATAATCCTCCATCAGCAAACCGCTCTGCTGGCTGGCATACATTTCGGCTAAACCGGCGGCGATAGTCGGGTTTAATCCAGCCGCCTCCAAGCCGCTCTGCATCCGTTCATCGGGAATAATAATCCACTGCAAATCGGGCTTGCCGATACCTGCGCCTAAAATGCTCGCCGTCTCGTCGCCGGTCAGTTCATCACTCGCCACATACCGAATTTTTCTGCCTGCAAACGGTGTTTCGAGTTCCTCAGCCGCCGCCGCCGCAATATCTACCGGAGAAACCCAGACCAGCGTTCCCTTCGCACCCCAATTGGCGGCAATTACGCCCTCTGATTTTATCATCGGCACAAAGCCGTATAAATTGTAGTAGAAACCGACCGGGCGCAAAAAAGTGATGGCGACATCCGACAGAGCGTTCATAATCGCTTCGCCGTCGTGATGACCGATAAGGATACCTGAGCCTTTCTCTAAATGTGCGCCGATGCTACTGAGGTAAATTACTCGCTTAACATTCGACCGCCCGACGGCTTGCAAATAGTTGCCGGCGATTCGGCGGTAGTATGCCGGCAGGTCGAGGTTCTGATCGAAGTAGTTGTTTGGCGGAATCATACAATACACGGCATCCGCGCCGGTAAAAGTTGCCGCCAGAAAATCAGCGTCTTCCAACGAGCCGACGGCGGCGGTCGCGCCCAGGGCTTCGATGTCTTTCTGTTTTCCCGAATTGCTGCTGATAACCGTAACCTGATGACCTTTTTGCACTAACTCTTCGGTCAGCGGTTTACTGATGTGTCCTAACGAACCTGTTACTGTGATTTTCATAAATATCTCCTCATCAATCATTCTCTAACTAAAATCTAAATTTATGATAGATGGTTTTTTACGATCAAAGTTAGCCGAATCACCGGTGGTTGTGTCCAAAACGGGGAATTTTTGTTGTTCCGGCTGATCGCTTCAAATAAATCGCTTAATTTCTTCCCGTTCTTCCCGAAAAATGACATCAATGAAAATTTGGGTAGTGAACCGAAAGTAATGCTCAGAGGTTTTTTGCTCCGTCGGAGCATTCGTCAATAGCCACGCGATTTATCACGTGGACATCTTCAAAGCGCGGTCAAAGTCCCGAAGGGACGACAGAAACTGTCGTCCCTTCGGGACTTTGACCACATTGCCGGTTGCCACGCAATAAATCGCGTGGCTATTAACAGACTGTCCCGCCGGGACGATAAATTTCAAAGCATTACTTTTGGTTCACTATCAAAATTTTTAAATTAGGCGGAACTGCTGAAGTGTGTATTTGAGGTGTTTATCAATCGCCCTTTCCAAAGCTAAAGGTTAAAATCAGATGATCTTCATTATTACAGATCGGGTTATTTCTGACTTCGGACTTAATTACTGACTCACAAAGTTATAAAGCACGACACCATTCACCGGAACGGCTCGATTGTTAATCAGCACCGGATTGAATTTCGATTGGCGGGCGGCGGCTTCGGCGGAGGCGCGGAGAAGCGGGTTGCCGCTGGTTGCTTTGGCGGCGGTTACGTTGCCGGCTTCGTCAACCGAAACCTGCACGGCGACTTGTCCGTCGGCGTGCATTAGTTTGGCGTTCGGCGGATAGGCGGGCTTCGGCAGATTAACGGCGCGGCTGTTCAAAATGCCGGCGTTGATCGGACGATTCGAAGGCGGCGATTGGTTGTTGGTCGGGGACGGCGAAGCGGTCGAGCGCGGAATCGGCGTTTCCGTAACCGACGGCTGCGGGGGCAGGCTGGAATTCATATTATTTGCGCCGTTAACATTTGCGCCGACATTAGCGTTGACGGACGGCGTTGGTGTCGGCGTTCTGGTCGGTGTCGGCGTTTTCGGATTAGCGTTGGAATTGGAATTCGTGTTGGCGTTGAGGTTCGTATTGATACTCGAATTGAAATTAGCGAGCGAATTGGCGGCGTTGAAGCTGCTGCCGGAATTGTTATTGAGGTTGATGTCGAGCGAATTCAGGTTGGTGTTGTAATTCTCGTTTTGATTTGAATTGTCCCGACCGCTCAAAGCCAAAAAAAACACGCCGCCCGCGCCCAGAAGCACAATCGTTCCTAAAACGGTCAGCGCAACGACCATCGTCGTATTCGATTGTTTCGGCGGCGGCTGGCGGCGAACGGATTCGGTCGTCATCGTTCGCACACTTTCGCGGCGGCGCGGCGGTTGTTCTTCGGCGACGGGTTCATCCGACATCGGAATCACGATGCGCGGCGAAGAGATGCGTTCGGGTTCGTCGTCAAAATCGGGCAGGGCTTGCGCGGTTGGGGAAATCGACGGCGGCGTTTTGCGGCGGATCACGGTTTCTTCGCCCAGATCGTCGCGGCTCGGCATCGCCGTAAAATTCGGCTGTTCGCCTTCGACCAGCGGCGTACCGTCTTTGGTGCAGAAACGCAAAATCTCCTCATCGTAACTGGTTTTGCAAACCGGGCAAAATTTCATAAGTTATTTATCAACGCCAATTTATTTTCGGTTAAATCTGTGCAACAATCTCACTTTCGCATTCTATCACGATTTTTTTTCCGCAAAAATTACACGATCAAACAAACATCCAATTAACAGCAATTTCTATGAAGAATTACCAGCACTTTATCGCCGCGCGAATCGGACAGGTTCCGGTTTCCGGGCTGCACCGTTTCTTCGGCATCGCAGCGGCGATGCCCGACGTGATTTCGCTCGGAGTCGGCGAACCCGATTTCGCCACGCCCGCGCCGATTGCCGAAGCCGCTTTTAACGCGGTTTACAAAAAACCAATCGGTTACACGGCGAATTCCGGCTTATTGGAACTGCGCGAAGCGATTGCCGCGCATCTCGAAAAACTTTACGCCGTTTCCTACGATCCGAAAGACGAAATTCTCGTTACCGTCGGAGTCAGCGAGGCTTTGAAATGCGTGTTTTCGGCGATTTGCAACGACGGCGACGAAATCGTCGTCCCGCAGCCGTGCTTCGTCGCCTATGAACCGGAAATAATTTTCGCGGGCGGCATACCGGTCGCCGTCGAATGCCGCGCCGAAAACAATTTCGCGCCGACCGCCGAAGATATCTCCGCTGCCGTAACCGACAAAACGAAGGCGATTTTCTTAGGATTTCCGAACAATCCGACCGGCGCGGTTTTATCAAAGGAAACCGCGCAGGCAATCGCTGAAATTGCCGTCGAAAAAGACATCTTAATCATCAGCGACGAGATTTACGACCGCCTCGTTTACGACGTTGACCACGTTTGTTTTCCCGCGCTGCCGAATGCCAAAGAGCGGACAATTCTGCTCGGCGGATTTTCCAAAGATTACGCGATGACCGGCTGGCGCGTCGGCTACATTTGCGCGAACGCCGAACTGCTTTCGGCGTTCAGCAGAATTCATCAATACAATGTGATGTCCGCGCCGACGATTTCACAATACGCCGCGCTCGCCGCGCTCAAAATCGGCGAACCGTTCGTGTTGGAAATGCAGTCGGAATATAATCGCCGCCGCCGATTGATCGTCAAAACACTGAACGAAATCGGCTTGGATTGTTTCGAGCCGAAGGGAGCGTTCTACGCTTTTCCGTCGGTCGAGAAAACGGGTTTGACGGGCGACGAATTCGCCGAAAAACTGCTGATCGAAGAACAAGTCGCCGTCGTTCCGGGCAGCGCGTTCGGTCTCGGCGGGCAGCATCACGTTCGCCTCGCTTACTGCAAATCCTACGAACAAATTGAAATCGCGCTGGCAAGAATCGCAAAATTTGTCGGGCGAATTTCGGCGCAAAATGACGAAAGTCATTTTACATCGCATTCGTAAAATCAAATTGCGGTAAAATTGATTTGATGAAAAAAGTTATCGTCATCGGCGCGGGTTTGGGCGGACTTTCGGCGGCTTGCCGGCTGGCGAAATCCGGTTTCAGCGTAACGATCACAGAGAAAAACGAAACCGTCGGCGGCAAAGTCAACGCGGTCGAAAGCGGCGGTTATAAATTCGATACGGGCGCGTCGCTTTTGACGATGCGGCACGTTTTTGAAGATTTGTTCGAGTTCTGCGGCAAACATCTGGAAGATTATCTCGATCTCGTTTCGCTCAATCCGATTTGTCGCTATTTTTGGAGCGACAAAACCGTTTTCGACGCTTCATCAAACATCGAAAAAACCGAAGCGGAAATCAAAAAAATCGCGCCGGAAGATGCCGGAAACTTCAAGAAATATCTCGCCGATGCCAAGCGCAAATACGAAATCGCCGAAAAGACTTTTCTCGCGCACAGTTTGAACGATCTGCCGAAACTTCTGCGCCCGAAATACCTGAAAGATTTGCTGGCGATCTCCTCGCTGAAAACTCTGGACAAACACAACGCCGGATATTTTCAATCGGCAAAATTGCAGCAATTATTCAATCGTTTCGCCACTTATAACGGTTCGTCGCCATATCAAACGCCCGCGACTTTCGCCCTTGTGCCGTTCGTCGAATTCGGTTTGGGCGCGTGGTATGTGCGCGGCGGAATCTACGAAATTCCGAAGGCGTTAGCGAAATTAGCCGATCAATTAAAAGTAGAAATCAGAACGAATTGCGCGGTCGAAAAAATCATCGTCGAAAATGAAAAAGCGGTCGGCGTGAAATTGGAAAACGGCGAAATTATAAAAAGCGATTTCGTCGTCGCCAATTCCGACGCGGTTGAAACGCACCGCAATCTCCTTGACAAAAAGTTTTTCAGCGAAAAATTGAACGACCGCGAACCGTCGTGCAGCGGTTTCGTTTTGCTGCTCGGCGTGAAGAAAAAATATCCGCAACTGGCGCATCACAACATTTTTTTCTCGGACGATTATGCGGCGGAATTCGACGCGCTTTTCAAAGATTTGCGACCGGCACAAAATCCGACGATTTACGTTTGCGCCACTTCAACCACCGACGCAACGCAGTCGCCCGCCAATTGCGAAAATCTTTTTGTGCTGGTCAACGCGCCCTACACGAGTTCGCAGACCGATTGGAAAATCGAAGCGCAGAGTTACCGCGATTCGATAATCAAAAAACTCGAAAATTTCGGCTTGGAAGATTTGGGTAAATCAATCGAATTCGAGCGTATTATCACGCCCGAAAATTTCGAAAATAAATATCGAACCAATCGCGGTTCGATTTACGGCGTGTCGTCAAACGGCATTTTCTCGGCTTTTTTGCGCGTTCCGAATAAGTCCCGACAGATTAAAAATCTATATTTCGTCGGCGGCGCAACGCATCCGGGCGGCGGGATGCCATTGGTTTTGCTGTCGGGCAAGATGGCTGATGAGCTGATTTCACGGGAAATTTAACGAGCGATTCTCGACTTCGCATTCTGCATTCCACATTTTGAAAAGCGGCTTTGAAAGTAATTTTTTTGCCCGCGAAATTCACGTTTATCTTTCGTGACTCTTCGTATGTTTCGCAGGCAAAATTCAGGATTTTCGGCTGCTCAAAAACGGCGGTAAACTTCCGCGCCGTCGTTTAATTCGACGGCGATTTTGGTTTCCGATGCGGCGTAATCGAGATGCGCGACGGTCTCGCTAATCGCCAGAAAACGATGAAAATTATCGTTCATCGCGGCGGGAAAAAGCCTGCCCGCGATTTCAAAAGCCGTCGCGCCTTTATCCGGAACGAGCGCGATGATTTTCTTTTGCCGGTCGTCAATCGAGCGGACGTAGCGATTGAAAATTTCGTCGAAATCTTCAATCGGCTCGAAATGCCCGCCGTAAACAAGCGTCGGCGCGTAACTTTTGATTTTCGCCAAACTCACCAGGTATTCGCCCAAAGACTGAAAGCGTTTGATTTTATCAAATGGGTCGGGCGCGATAATCGGGTTCGGCGTAACTCGTTTGAGAACCGTGTCGCCTGCCATCAATGTGCGATTGGCTTCGCGGAGAAGACAGCACGAGCCGGGCGTGTGTCCGGGCGTGTGCAGAACTTTCAAAACGCCCGTCGCAAATTCGATTTCCGCGTCGTCTTTCAACTCGAAAAAATCGCCGTCATTCAAAGCATCGCTGAATTGCGAGGAAGTTTTGTAAATCGCCTGTAAAGTTTCGATAATCGTTTTGGAAACACCGGCGCGAACCAGCAGATCGTCAATTTCCGCGCCGTTCGCTTTGCCGGGTAGATGTCCGGTTTCCCATCGGTGAACGAAAATTTCCGCCCCGTTCGATTCCTCGCGGATTTTTTTGGCAAGTCCGAAATGATCGTCGTGCGTGTGCGTCAAAACGATTCTTTTGATGTCGGAAAATTTCACGCCGCTGCGCCACAGCTTTTCGCGCAGAACGATTTCGGCTTCGACGGTTTTCGGTCCGGTATCAATCAGCGTGAGCGGTTCTTCTTTAATCAAATAGACGTTGACATCGCCGATATAAAACGGTGTGGGAATCGAAAGCGGGATGATTTTCATAAGTTTTTATCTCGAATAACACGAATAGCACGAATTTGGTCGAAAACAAACTGTGAATTTTCCGGCGAACGGGTAAAATGATTTCTATAGTGAAATCCAAAATCCAAAATCTAAAATCCAAAATTCTGGTTGTCGGCGCAGGACCGGCGGGCGCGAGTCTGGCGATTCGTCTGGCGAAAGAAAATCACGACGTAACTTTGATCGAACGCGAAAAGTTTCCGCGCCCGAAGTTATGCGGCGAATTTATTTCGCCCGAATGCTTTCGCCATTTTCGAGAGTTGGGAGTTTTCAACGAAATGTGCGAGGGCGGCGGCGACCGCATCGCGGAAACGATTTTCTACGCTCCGAACGGAAAATCGGTTGGCATTCCGACTCGCTGGTTCGATAAAAACGAGTCGGGAGCGTTGAGTTTCAGCCGCGCCGAGATGGATTTCATTATGCTCGAAAAAGCCAAGAGTTGCGGCGTTGAGGTTTTGGAAGAAACTTCGGTCGCCGGATTATTACTCGAAAAAGGCGCGGTGCGCGGTGTCGGCACCAGGTCGAAAAACAGTGGAACAATTCTTGCTGATTTGACGATTGACGCGACCGGACGCGCCAATATACTGTCGAAATTCCTTAAAAAGTCGAGAGACGGCAGCGGTGAGCAGAAAACGGAAATCCGCCATCCAGAATCAAAAGTCAAAAATCGTTTGGTCGGATTCAAAACCCATTTGAAAAACGTCAATCTCGAAAAAGGCAGATGCGAAATCTACTTTTTTCGCGGCGGTTACGGCGGTTTGAGTTACGTCGAAAATAACCTGGCGAATTTTTGTTTTTTGATCGAAGCGGAAGCGGTCAAACAGTTTAATTCCGATGCCGGGCAAATCATTGAAAATCTAGTTTTCCAGAACGAACGCGCCCGCGAAACTTTGGCAAACTCCGAAGCGGTTCACGATTGGCTGGCGGTTTCGGTGGAAGGCTTCGGGCGGAAAAATCTAAATCCGGCGAAAAATCTGTTTGCCGTCGGCGATGCGGGCGCATTTATTGACCCGTTTACGGGCAGCGGAATGTTGATGGCGTTGGAAAGCGCGGAGATTTTGGCGCGGGTTATCGGCGAAAGTTCGGCATCGGAACAAATCGGTGAAAAATACGCCGCCGCTCACGCCCGAAGATTTCAGAAGCGGCTTTTCGTTTGTTCGATTCTGCGCCGCGCAGCGTTTTCGCCGGTGTTCGCCAAGTTTTTCATTGATGTTTTGGGCATCGGGAAACTGCCGCGAAAAATGCTGGCGCAGGCGACGCGCCCGACCTTTTCAAACTGAAAGCCGGTCGAAGCCGCCGGTGAGTTTTATAAAAGCGAGTCGCACGGGCGAAAGACGACATTTTTTTCCTTGCTTAAATGTAAATTTTACGTTACAAATTAGGACACGAATTTTTATATAATCCGGTAATACAACAAATCCCAAATTTCTAGTGAAAAGTGCAGTCCGTCGAACTTCTTCGATTTGTCTGCCAAGTGCCATTCTAAATTTATTGCTTAAAGGAGTTCATCAAAAATGAAAGTATTTTCTCGGCTGACCAGCGTCGGAATCGCCAATCCGATGCGCCGGAAACAATTTGCCAATTTTTTGTTCGCGGCGGGCGGACTTTTTTTGTTTGTTCTGATACTCGGAACGACGACGGTCAAGCCGCAAGCGTCGAGTTCGCTCGCCGAACTGCGCGGACAGGTTACCGATTCGACCGGCGCGGTGATTCCGAACGCGACCGTAACTTTAACCGACACGGAACGCGGCACGACGCGCACGTCAATCACCAACGCCGACGGCGACTATCTTTTCCTGGCGGTTCCGCCAACCGATTATGAGTTAAAGGTCGAAGCGGCGGGCGGAAATTTCACTGCCAGCACGACCCGTTTGACTTTGACCATCGGGCAGCAGGCGAACGTGCCGATTCAATTGACGGCGGGCGGTGTCGCGGCGACGGTGGATGTGATGTCCGGCGAAGAAGCCATCGAAACCGACCGCACCCAGCAGTCAACCGTTATCACGCCGCGTGAAATTTTGACTTTGCCGCTGTCGCGCCGCAACTTTCTCGACCTCGCGCTGCTTACTCCCGGAGTCAGCGACAGCGACAACATCGCCGATGCGTCCGACGCTCGCGTCGCGCAGGGCAAGGCTTCGGGTTTGTCATTCGGCGGCAGCAACGGGCGCGGCAATCTCGTTACGGTGGACGGCGGTCCGGTGATTACGACGACCGGCGGCGTGTTCGACACCGTTTCACAGGAAGCCGTGCAGGAATTCCAGGTTTTGCGAAACAGCTATAACGCCGAATTCGGTTTGTCGTCGGGCGGCATCGTCAACACGGTGACGAAATCCGGCTCGAACCGCGTTTCCGGCAGCGTGTTCGGTCTTTTCCGCGATGATAAATTCGACTCGCGCAACGCCTTCGATTTTAATCCGAAAGGCAAATCGAATTTTAACCGCCAGCAAGTCGGCGGCTCGCTCGGTGCGCCGATTGTCGAGGACAAGACGTTTTTCTTTACCGCTATCGAGCGTTTCAATCAAAATCAGACGACCTTCGTCAATTTGAATAATCCGGGAAACTACAATGTTACGAGTTCGCAGAACTCACTGTTCAATTTTCTGCAAACCGGTCCGCTCGGCGCACCGTTTGCCGGACTTGCTACCGGTTTGCGCGGCAGTTTGACGACGACGAATTTTCCGAACACGGTTAGACTTTTCTCGAATGCCAGCGGACAATTTCCGTTCAAAGCCAATCAGACTTATTTTTCGGCGCGGGTTGACCATACTTTCAATGAACGGATGAACGGTTATGTGCGTTTGCACGGCAACGACCTTTTAGAAGAAAATCAGGCGGCGGGCGCGTTGACGGCGGTGTCACGCGGCAGAAAGTTGAACCAGTTCAACACCGGCGTTCTGTTCTCGTTTACACAACAGATCGGCACGAACGCGGTTAATGAAGTCAAAGCGGATTTCGTCTATTACAAATCGCGCCTGACTCCGAACGATGCCAACGGACCGGAAATCAATATTGACGGCTTCGGCAATTTCGGACGCGACATTTTTCTGCCGTCGGTCGGCATTCAGCGCAACGTGGATTTGATTGATAACTTTTCGTTTGTAAAGGGCAATCATACGATAAAGGTCGGCGCGAGCATTTTTTCAACTTACCAAACGGACATTAATGAGACATTTCTCGGCGGACGCTTTAACTTCGGTGCGGCAATTCCGCTCGCCAATTTAATCGCTGGAAACGCGGCGGCAGGCGGCATCACGACACTTCAGAGTCTTAACAGTTATCTTTTCGCCAATAACGCGACTAACGGCGGACTCTGCCCGACCGCTCCGGCTCCGGTGTTGAATCCTTTAAGTCCGGCAACCGGTTCGTGCGCGGTTTTGCAGCAACCGATCAATGCTTTGCAGGCATACAATTTGAATCTGCCGATTGTCTATCAACAGGGTTTCGGACCCGACACCGCCAGCGGCGCGAACATTCGCACGGGATTCTACGGACAGGACACCTGGAAGATCAGAAGAAACCTCACGTTGAATTACGGTTTACGTTATTCGATTAACCGCGAACCTTACGGCTTGAATCTCGACAAAAACGATTTTCAGCCGCGAGCCGGTTTCGCGTATGACATCGGCGGCGACGGCAAAACCGTGATTCGCGGCGGCGCGGGAATTTTCTCGGCGTATGTCAATCGTCTCGTCTCCGGCGTGATCCGAACGCTCGGCAATCCGAATTTTCCTGACGATAACATCAATATCGTGCTGGCGACGGCGACCTCCAACTTGATTCCGGGGGCGAATTTACCGAGTTCATTCGCGGTCTATCAGCGTCTGCTTGCCGTTACTAACGGATTTACGCGAACGGCGACTGCTGCCGACCTCGCCTTTTTCAACATCGTTCCGCGTGAAAACAGTCCGCTCGAAGTGCGGTTTACGGGCGATCCGAATTATAAAACGCCGGAAAGCTACCAAGCGAGTTTGGCGATTGAACGCGATTTGGGCAGAGGATTTTCGTTTGAAGCGAGTTATCTTTATAATCGCGGAATTTATTTGACGCGCAACCGCGACATCAATCAATTCAAAGCGACCGGCGCACCGAACGCCAA
>JAYVGL010000012.1:0-4906 GCA_043772175.1 Pyrinomonadaceae bacterium
TCGATTTTTCGCAAGTTTAATTCCGAAAAACCGTCGCGGTTGACGGTGTAGGCGAGCGCGTCGCCTTTGGGTGAAACCTTGATGCCTTCCACGTCCCAATCCGGCGCGTTTCTGCCGATGACGATTTGGTTTGCGCCGCCTTCGCGTAAATTATCAATCTGCGCCATCGAAGAATATTCGCGGTCTTTGTTGGTCGCCAGCACAATCGAATCGCCGTCGGGCAAAAATTCCACGTCGCCGAATTGTGAAGCGTCGGTGTGCGATGTCAGCAAAGTTTCTTTATGCGTCTCCGCGTCAATCAGATAAAGATTATTGTCCAGACTCTTTTCGATGCCGTCGCGGGAAACGATAATTTGCTTCCCGTTTTTCGACACGGCGGCAAAATCGTTGTTACCGTTTTGCTGATAAATCAATTCTTCTTTGCCGCTCGCCACGTCCATCGAATAAACGTCGAAAAAAGTTTTATCACGCTTGTTCGAGGCATAATAAATTCGCTTGCCGTCGTCCCACCAATCGCCGAAGTTGTATCGAACCGTCGGATTCGCCGTCAATTCCCGAACGCCCGAACCGTCCGCCTTCATCGAAAAAAACTGCGTATTTTCGTTGCCGCCGACCGCTTTACCGAACACGATTTCACTGCCCGTCGGTGAAAACTGTGCGAACGAAATATTGTCGCCATATTTCGTCAACTGCTTCGGCTGTCCGTTCGGCAGTTCAATCGCCCAAATTTGCGACGTTCCCGAAACATTCGTCAAATAGATCAGCCGTTTGCCGTCCGGCGAAAACGACGGCGACGAAGCCGATTTGATATTCAGATACTGCTGAATCGTATATTTTCCCTGCGCGAAATTTACCGCGCAAAAAGCGAGCAAAGCGAACAGAACGAAAATCTTTCTCATAGTATTCTCCCGACACAAAAAAAATGGATAACGAAACTTTCGCTTCATTATCCATTATCCGTTGTTCGTTATCAATTACTTTAGAGCGTGATTTTCTCGTTCTCGCCGCCCTGCGCCGCTTTGCCGGTTACCAGAGCCTTGACGAAACCGGCGATTTGCACAAGGGTCGAATTCGGCGAATCCCAATACTCGGCTTCTTCGACCGTAATTTTCAAAAGGCTCAACGTCGGATCGTCCAAACCTTCGGGAAACCACGCCTTCAAAACCGGATTCCACAATTCTTCAATTTTCGCGCGGTCTTTAACCAGTTTTGCCGTTCCCGAAACCGAAACGTAAACATTATCTTCGGGTTTCGAGTAAGCAACGCAGACGCGGTTGTCGGCTTCGATTTCGTCAACTTTATGCGTTTTATCGCTGGTAAAAAACCACAGACCGCCGTCCGGCTGAACTTCCTGCGTGGACATCGGACGACTCCGCAGCCTCCCGCCCGAATACGTCGTCAGCATCCCGAAATCAATGTCTTCAATTAAACTTTTAAGTTTTTCGATTGACTCTTCCCTGTTGTTATCCATAAATTATCACCCTTGTATTTTTAAATTTGTTCTGAAATCAGACAGATGGGTTTAAGTAAGCAACTATTATTCCGCGCATTCTGCATCCTCAATCGAATAGAACTCTCCCACAAACGATTCCAACAAGCCGAAAAACGATTTTAACCAATCAACAAGTCATCTCTACCACTCAACAAACGATTTCACCCAACCAACGAATCATCTCAACTGACCGACAAGCCATTTCAATCTGTCAACAAACCGTCTGAACATATCAACAAACAGTTTGCGGCAACCAGCAAATCATCTGAACACGCCGATAAACCGTCTCAACACGCCGACAAATGTTTTCAACCTGTCCACAAATGAAAATTACACATCAGCAGAACAACTCAACAAAAGTTTTACTGTCAAACAACAACTTTATAACTGATTTCCGCAGAAGTTTTCAATGCTTTCTCGAAAAATATCTGCGTTCGGCGATTCAATTGCCTCTAAGATAACTACTGCTTCATTCCATAAACTACAAGCCTTGCCCCGTTTGCCTAAACTGTCATAAGCATATCCTAGATTGCCTAAACTAATACCTTCTCCCAAACGGTCGCCGATCTCGCGGGAAATGGCTGAAGATTGCTGGTAATACTCAATCGCTTTTCGATAATCGCCTAACCTGTCGTAAGCAAGTCCCAGATTGCTTAAACTTGCGCCCTCACCCGAACGGTTGCCGATCTCGCGGGAAATGGCTAAAGATTGCTGGTAATACTCAATCGCTTTTCGATAATCGCTCAAGCCGTCGTAAGCAAGTCCCAGATCGCCTAAACTTGCGCCTTCACCCAAGCGGTTGCCGATCTCGCGGGAAATGGCTAAACATTGTTCGTGATACTCAATCGCCTTTCGATAATTGCCCAATCTGATGTAAGAATTTCCCAGATTGCCTAAACTTGCGCCTTCACCCAAGCGGTCACCGATTTCGTGGGAGATGACCAATGAGTGTTCGTGACGCTCTGTCGCTTTTCGATAATCACCTAACCTGTCATAAGCAAGTCCCAGATTGCCTAGACTATTGCCTTCACCCGGACGGTTACCGATCTTGCGGTAAATCTCTATTGCCTGCTCGTAATAATCAATTGCTTTTCGAAAAGCGGAAATTGTGTTGAAAAAGTCTCCTAGTTTTTTTGTAAGTTTGGCTTCTGCTTGTTTGTCTTGTTTTTCACTATGTAAGCCGCGATATTCTGCTAAAAGAGTTTCGAGCGTTTCGATTTGTTTGAGCTTTTCGGCGAGCGAAAGTGCCGAAGTTTCAAGCCAGTTGGAAGCGACGCTCTGGAAAATCTGCTCCGTAACTTTTTCGGGCGGATTGGAAAAATAAAACGTCCCCGAACGAACCGAAAAGAAATCGGGCGCGTGGCGGATGATTTTCACGAGCGCGTATTCGGGAAGCCACAAAAAGAGCGGACACGGCAGATATTTTTTGAATGAGTCGCGCGAGATGTTGAGATTATTAATCAAGGCGTTTTCGTTTCCCTCGCCGTCGCTTGAAATCGAATATTCCAAACCCTGCACGAAAACCGCTTCGCAGTCGGCGGCGATTTTCTTTTTTTGCAGTTCGCCGAGCAAATCGGTGATCGGCTTTTTGAACTTTACGACGCGAATCTTTTTGGCTTGGAATTCCTTTTGAACGGCGGCGATCAACTCGTTTTGTTTCGGAACTTGATTACAACAAACGAAATACAGAAAATGTTTCTGCGCGAATTTGACGGCGCGAATCAAACGGCGCAGTACTTCGGCATCGTCGTATCGCTCGAAATCTTCGGAGATGGCAGGTTCGTTCGGCACGTTTGTTTTATTCGGACAGCGTTGCGGCGGCTCTCTGCGCGGCGAGTTTGGCAACCGCTTCCCTGAATTTGATAGTCAGCCGAATCGAAGGATTGACCGCATACCAAACATCGTCGTCGGTTTCCGTTTCATCGCCGTTGACGTATTCGAGAATGGCAAGACTTTCGAGCATCTTGGAATAATCGTCGTCGCCGTTTTCGATTTGCTGATCGGCGGATAATTCGAGTTTTGCCAGTTTGTCCCAATAGCTTTCTCTGACTGATGCGCCGAAGATGCGAACTTCTTCGCGGACGCTTTTTCTCGCCGCTGCAAAATCAATCGGTAAATTGTCAATCTCGATTATTGCTTCCTGCACGAATCGAATCAAACTACGAATATGTCCGCCGCTGTATTTTAGTAGATATTCAAGCGCGTCCGGCGCAAAAACTTCATCAATCAAAGTATGCGTATTTTTCAGGCGGCGATTGATTATCTCGATTAATTCTTCTCTGCCAATTTCAAAAACCTCGTCGAATCTGCCGCGCTTATGAATTTTAACCATCGGCAGAACGAAAACATTTTTGCCGTAAGTTTCCAAAAGTTGTTTGCCGTTGTTCGAGCGATATAATGATAAGGGAACAGTGTAAATGATATTCGTCACGATGCCTGTCAATTGCTCTTGTTTGCCGAGAAACAACTTTGCCTGCGAGGTTATTTCGTCTTCGTCGTTTTCGACTTTCTCAAACTTTTTTATCTTTTCGAGCGAATCGGCGATGATGATTAGTTTGGTAAATTCGGTTTGCTGTTTGAGTTTTAATTCTATTTCGAGAATGAAATTGTTGAGTTCACCGAATAACGAACGTCGCTCGTCATTTTTGATCGCCTCACGAACCTGCTGCCTGACACTGGGATTCTGTCTTAGCTGTTCGACATTCAATTTGGCAATGTCGAACGGCAGTCCGACTTCACCCTTTACAGAAAGATCGCCGAAGAACCCGCCAATCTTTTTGACCAGCGAATACGATTCTTCCTTTCCGTGAATGTCGAACGCTTCACGACAGCGCACAGCAATTTCTGAAATCATTCCGAGAAAAATATCTTCGAGCGTCGTGTCCTGAACGTCGAGATACTTCTCGAAATCAATATAAACAGGGAAAAACGTCGTCTTCTTTTTCAGTTCGTCCGCCAAATGAATCAACTCCGAAGATTTGCCGCAACCGAGATGCCCCGTAAAAAGATAGTGAAGATTGTCATTATCGTTTTGAGCATTACCGAGCATTTTAATAATTCGCTTTGATAAAGCAGTTTCGCCCCGCGCTTCCTTACAATCTGCGTAGTAACGCGCATCTGCCGGATCATTCGGTTTGAAAGCATTGTAAATAGCTCTTTGTTTGTCTTCGGTCGTCATATCAATTTACTGAACTTCGATAATAAAAACTCATTGTATAACAAAATCCGGCGAAACAAATAAATCGTTATTGAAGCACCCTTTTATAGTCTGCTCGGACGGCTAAATTTTCTTCGCCTTCGGGTGGAATATTATACATCGTCATCTGCAAATCGTTTTCGGCTGGCGTGATGACGATGCGCCAGCCCCAATCGGGATGGTTGGGGACTTCGTAAGTGCCGCGTAAATCTATCGTT
>JAYVGL010000013.1:0-4144 GCA_043772175.1 Pyrinomonadaceae bacterium
TTCGCGCATTTTATTTCTGGCGAACATTCTGCCGATGCTTCAAAAACAAGTCCGCGAGCAATGCGAAAAAGCCGAATTCGTCGCAATGGACACGATGAATTTCTGGATTTCTTCGATGAAAGACGCACTCATCGAAACCGTCAAAGTCGTTGACTGCATTATCATTAACGACGCCGAAGCAAGACAATTAACCGACGAGCCGAACATTCACAAAGCGGCGAAGGCGATTTTGGATTTCGGTTTGAAAGCCGTCGTCATCAAGCGCGGCGAATACGGCGCGACGCTTTTTACGAAAGATTCTTATTTTGTCGTTCCGGCTTATCCGCTCGAATCGGTTTTTGATCCGACCGGCGCGGGCGACACTTTCGCGGGCGGATTTATGGGTTATCTCGCTTCGCAAAAGGAAATTACGGACGAGACGATGCGCCGCGCAATGATTTACGGTTCGGTGATGGCTTCGTTCAACGTCGAAGAATTCGGCACGGAGCGCGTTGACCGTTTGACGCAGACTGAAATCAACGAGCGGTTTGCGGCGTTCAAACGGATGACACATTTTGACGATATTCCGTTTGAAAAGTCGGCTTCCGCGTAAATCAAAATAATTTAACAGGATGAACAGGATAAGCAGGATGTAAACAAAATCCTGTCTATCCTGTTCATCCTGTTATAATTTCCCCGTTTTTTGATACAATTCAAAATTTATGCTTGAAAACAAAGTTGGAATGATTTTCGGTGTCGCCAATCAGCGTTCAATCGCGTGGGCGTGCGCGGCGGCGTGCGCGGCGCACGGCGCGAAACTCGCTTTTACATATCAGGGCGACCGATTGAAGGAAAACGTCGAAAAACTGACGAAAGATATGGACGGCGCGGTGGTTATTCCGTGCGATGTTACGAATCAGGCGGAAGTTGACGCGGCTTTTCAGGCGGTCGAAAAGGAATTCGGCAAGCTCGATTTTTTGATTCATTCGATTGCGTTTGCGCCGAAGGAAGCCCTCGAAGGCGAGTTTATGATGACTTCGCGGGAAGCGTTTCGGACGGCTTTGGAAATCAGCGCGTTCTCGCTGACGCAACTGGCTTGCGCCGCCGTGCCGCTGATGAAGGATGGCGGCAGCATCGTCACGATGAGTTATTACGGCGCAGAAAAGGTCGTGCAGAATTATAACGTGATGGGCGTGGCGAAATCTGCGCTCGAATCTTCAGTCAGATATTTAGCCGAAGATTTGGGCAAGCAAAACATTCGCGTCAACGCGATCAGCGCGGGACCGATCAACACTCTATCAGCTCGCGGCGTAAAAAATATGGGCGCGATGCTCAAGCATATCGCCGAACGCGCACCTTTGAGAAGAAACGTCGAAGCCCGCGAAGTCGGCAACACCGCGCTTTTTCTCGTCAGCGATTTGTCGTCGGCAATTACCGGTGAAACGATTTATGTTGACTGCGGATTTAATATAATGGGAATTTAGGTTTCAGGTTTCAGGTTCCAGGTTTCAGGTTTTTTGAATCTGGAATCCGGAGTCTGGAATCTGGAATCCCAAACTTGAATGTCAGAAAAGAAAACAAAAACCACAAAGAACACGACCGAAAAAAAAATCAAAATAAAAGCCCGGTTGATTGAACCGGCGACCGTTGCCGAAGCGAAAAAACTCGAAGAAAAAAGCGATTACTGGCAATTGACCGACGACGAAGTTTTACTGCGCTCGCCGAACCCGGAAGACGATTATAAAACGTCGGATTCGTGGCGCGTTTTCCGTATTATGGGCGAGTTCGTCAATGGTTTCGACAGTTTGGCGACGATTACGCGCGGCGTTTCGATATTCGGCTCGGCGCGAACCGGCGAGAACAACGAATTTTACATCGCGGCGAGGGAAACCGCCAAATTGTTAGCCGAAGCCGGATTTGAAATCATTACCGGCGGCGGACCGGGAATTATGGAAGCGGCAAACCGCGGCGCACACGAAGCCGGAAAAGTTTCCGTCGGCTGCAATATCGAACTGCCTTTTGAGCAACAGGAAAATCCATATTTGACGAAATCGCTGACGTTCAAATACTTCTTTGTCCGCAAAACGGTTTTCATCAAATACTCGAACGCTTACATTATTTTTCCCGGCGGCTTCGGCACGATGGACGAATTATTTGAAGCGTTGACGCTGATTCAAACGCGCAAAATCCGCAATTTTCCGGTCGTTCTGTTCGGTTCGCAATATTGGCGCGGACTTCTGTCGTGGATAACCTCGACGATGCTGAACGAGAAAAACATCAATGCGGAAGATTTGGGTTTGATTCATCTGACCGATTCGCCGAAAGAAGCGGTTGATTTTATCGTCAAGGTTTCCGGTCTGACTAAACAGGCAGAAACCGGCGCGTAAGCAAAGGTGCTTCAAATTAAGCATTTCCCACCCTTGCTTGTGCGCGGGTTTCTGTCTTGAAAAACAAAAAGTCCGAACTTTAATTTGATTAAAGTTCGGACTTTTTGTTTTATGGTTCAACTCCTACGAATTTGAATTCGGCAAAAGCTCGTAGTTTCCCATTGCGCGGTTGTGCGCGTCGAGTGCGCCCATCGCGTCGGAAGTTTGGTCGAGCATCTGTTTGGTCATCGCAATCGAATCGCTTAACTGCTCAAAATCGAGCAACGAGAATTTTTCCGGCGTGGACATCGTAACGATCTCGTCGTTCAAGTAGCCGAAGAAATTTTCGATTGACTGCAATTGCCCTTCAACCAATTTAACGCTGCGCTCCAATTCATCGAACGACGCGAGACGGCGTTTCAAAATTTCGACGTTCGTCTGCTGAACGCGCCTGGTTTTATCGTCCGGCGAGTTTTCGGCGGCGCGAAAGGCTTGCGACAATTGGTTATGAACGGCTTGCCGGTTGATTGATTTGAGATGCTGTTTGCGGCGGCGGTAAACGTCGAGCAAATCAACGAAATCTTCCCAACGCTGGTCGAGCGAAGTCAGGTTGTTCGGCAATTCTTTGGTTCCCGTGAACTTGAAATAATTTTCCTGAATTTTATCTTTTTGCCAGCGCAGATACTCGACTGCTTCGCGTTCACGCGGCGTAAAACTTTTGATTAATTTCTCCCGCGTCGCTTTGTTCAGCATAAACATTCGCTCTTTTTCACGACGCTGCACGAGTTGGCGATACGCTGGCAAAACCGGAACGATGAGCAGATATGCGATTTCAAAAATCAGCGCGATGAGCAGTGGAATAACGCTTTGCGTATAAGCCGCCGCGACCGCAAAGCCCGCCAATCCCCAAAAATTGACCGGCTCTTTGACAGCTTCTTTGGCGTAAGATGAATTGAATCTTTCGATTCCCTGTTGATACTTGGCAATGTCTGGCATAACTATTACTAGATGCAATTTGGGTGTCTGAGTTTCGCCGTCTTGTTAAATCAAAATCATTTTTCTTTCGATTCTTCGAGCAAAACCTGATCGAGCGTGATTTCGTCCGGCACTTGAGAATTAGCGGAAATCTGTTTGCCGCTCGTCGGCGAACCGCCGCCGAGCAGTCCCATATTCTGTTTGTATTCGAGCAGTTTGTCCTGCAGTTGAATGTCCATCGCTTCGCGTTCGATGTCCTGCATTTTATTATCAACCGAACTCGAACCGAGTTGCAGTTTCGCTTCGGCGGCGGCGACGCGGCGGTCAATTTTCTCGCGCATCTCGTTAAACGTCGAAGCATCGTCGCCGATGTTAAAGGTTTCCATCGTCTGCGCGAGTTGTTCCTGCAACTTCGCCTGTTTCGACGCGCTGATAAGCTGCATCGCTTCGGCGGTGCGTTTCTGCATTTGCAGAACGTAATTATCACGCGCTTTCAAGGCTTGCTTCGAGGCACTGGAAGCGTGGTCGAGCTGATTGGAAGTTTTTTCCAAATCGAGCTGCGCCTGCTGAAGCTGCCCGATATACGCCGTCGCAATATCGTCGCGCCCCAATTTGACCGACGCTTTGATTTTTGAATCAAGGTCAACGACCTGCTCGCTCAAACGCTCTTTATTTTTCGCCAGCAGTCGTTCGGTCGCCATTACCTGCGCGACGGAATTGTTTAAATCCGGCACGCGGTCGCGCATATCGCGGATAGTTTGCTGCAAAACCATTTCCGGGTTTTCCACTTTATCGAGAGCCGCGCCCGTTCCGGCACGAAACAT
>JAYVGL010000014.1:0-6385 GCA_043772175.1 Pyrinomonadaceae bacterium
CGGTTCGCGCCCAATTACCGAACTGCTCGAACGCTTCCTGATGAAAAGCGATCAATCTCATTGAAATTGCTGTTGATCCGGCACAATGATGTTTCGATGTTCTTCCACATCTTTGACGGCGCGTAAAAGTTTTTCGCGGTTGGCTGGCGAACGTAAAGGATATGCCGTTTCATCGCGCTCGGAAATGACAATTTCAATGTCCTTGTGTTTGAATAACGCTTTGATGCTGTCCAAAAGATTTTGGTCGAGTTCATCGGCGTTAATTTGATAAATCGTTTGCATAACGTATTCGATTATACGCGCATTATTTCACCTTGTCATAAATTCCGTGCTTGGCGTTGCGGCGGATTTGACGGACTTCGTTGAACATTCGCTGGCTGTCGCGGAAAACGCTGACGGTCGTGCCATCGCAGTGATTCCAGCGGACGGGAATTTCCTGCAAGCGCAGTTTATGATAATCGGCGACGTACAAAAATTCGACATCGAAGCCGAAGCGTTCGATCTGCATTATATTCAAAAGCGGTCGGAACTTGTTCATATTAAACGCTTTGAAACCGCATTGCGTGTCCCAGAACGGCAAACCCGTTAAAGTTTTGACGATAAAATTAAATACTTTGCCGCCCTGTTCACGCCGCCACGGTTGATGCGTTCCGATTAGGCTGCGGTCGAGTGCGCGCGAACCGAAAGCGACATCCAATTTATCCTTCCGAATCGGTTCGACGAGTTTGGGAGTTTCCTCAATCGGCGTTGATAAATCGGCATCGGAAAAAAGCGCGATGTCGGCGGACGCGGCGAGCAAGCCGGTTTTGACGGCGTATCCTTTGCCGCGATTTTTTTCGTAGCGAATGACTTTGCTTTGAACGGAAGGAAATTCAGCACAGGATTTTTCGGCGATAGCGGCGGTTTGGTCGCTCGATCCGTCGTCAACGATAATCAATTCGGCGTTCGGATATTCCTTTTGCAGATAAGCGAAAATCGTTTCGACCGAATCGCCGAGTCGGGTTTCTTCATTAAAGGCGGGAATGATGATGGATAAGTCAGGTTTCATTTTCGGGCAAATTGTAATAGTAAATTTTTAGCGGCAAATTGTAAATTCAAATTTGTCCGCCGACAACCTGCGACTCACTTTCGACAACTAATTTGTGATATAGTTTTACTAATTTGGAGTGGTTTTCTAATGAGCAGAAAGTTTGGTTTAATCGCAATTATTTTAGTAGTGATCGGCGCGGTGGTCGGCGGGATTTTCGGTAGATTGCCGATGACTTCTTCGGCTGACAGCACTATCACGCCGGAGAAAGTTTCCGTTGATTATCGTGAAGCACTCGACGTGATTGATAAGAATTACGTTACTGAAGTTGACCACGAAAAAGTTTCGGAAAGTTCGATTCAGGGAATGCTCTGGACGCTCGATCCGCATTCTTCGTTTTTTACGCGCGACGAATTTCGTAAACTCTACGAAGACCAGTCTTCGCAGTTTTACGGCATCGGCGTTTCGATTCTCCAGCACCGCGACGGCGTTTACGTTCAGTCAATTATCCCGAACACGCCCGCCGACAAAGCCGGTTTGCGCTACGGCGACCGTTTCGTCGAAATCGCGGGCAAAGACTCGAAAAAATATACGAGTTCGGAAGTTTCCAAAAACGTGCGCGGCGAAAAGGGAACTCCGGTTAATTTGAAAATCGAACGCGCCGGAGTTGAAAAATCGCTCGAATTTAATATTGTGCGCGGCGGCGTTCCGCTTCCTTCGATTCGCAATTATTTTATGCTCAAGGACGGCACGGGTTACGTCGGTTTTACGGGCGGATTTCAGGAAACCAGCGCGGACGAACTCGACAATGCGATTGCCGCTTTGAAAAAGCAGGGAATGAAGAATTTGATTCTGGATTTGCGCGGAAATCCCGGCGGACTGCTGCCGCAAGCCATCGAAATCGTCAGCCGTTTCGTGCCGAAAGGTCAGACGGTCGTGTCGGTCAAAGGTCGCTCGCGTTACGCTCAATCGCAGGTGCTTCCTACCGTCAGCGATAAAACGGAAGATTTGCCTTTGGTTTTGCTGATTAACGGCGGTTCGGCTTCGGCTTCGGAAATCGTGGCGGGCGCGATTCAGGATTACGGGCGCGGCGTGATCGTCGGCACTGACAGCTTCGGCAAAGGTCTGGTGCAGCGCGTTTTTCCGCTTCCGCTCGGAACCGGTCTGACTTTGACGACGGCGCGTTATTACACGCCTTTCGGACGTTCTTTGCAGCGGGATTATTCGAGCGGTTCCGTTTACGATTACTACACGCATCACGGCGAAGATCAGGAAGTCGGCACGAGTGCCACGCCTGACGAGAAGCCGAAGCCGGTCGGCAGTCCGGTGACGACTGCCGGCGGCAGAGTTTTCAACAGCGGGCGCGGCATCGAACCGGATGTCAAAGCCGCCGCGCTGACGTTCACGCCGCTGCGTTTTCGTGTCAATGAAGCCGCGTTTTACTTCGTGCGCCAACTCGTCGCCGGACAAATCAAAAGTTTCGAGAATTTCAAAGTCGAAAGGCAAAATCAAACCCTGACGATTGAGCCGAACGATTTGCAAATCAACGACAAAATGCTCGAAGCGTTTCGCGCTTTTATCGGCAAAGATAAAGACATCGGCTTGTCGGCGGAAAACATCAACAGTCAGATTGACTACGCCAAGTCACGGTTGCGCGAAGAACTCGCCACCGCTAATTATTCGACCGAAGCCGGTCAGCAGGTTCTGCTCGAAACCGATCCGCAGGTTTTAAAAGCGATTGAAACACTGCCCGAAGCGCGTAAATTAACGGGAACTTACACGGCTAATAAATAAATTCGGGTGTAAATACAAGTAAAAAATCGTGAATGAAAATTCGTCCACGGTTTTTTACCTAATTTAAAGCGCATTTCCGTCTAAAATTTTCGGTTTGCGTCATTACGCGATACAATCGAACTCGATTTTCATCCAATCTGCTGTAAAAAAGTTGAGAAGTTGTCATTTAGTCGTTTTGAAACAAAGGATTAACTTTTAGAAACTTTACAAGCGGCGAATTTACCAGCAAAATCTACTCTTCGGAATTTTCCGGTTTTTTTTATTCGCAGAGTAGAATAGTTTAATAATCAGATTATGTATAAACAAATCGGCATTGTAACGGGCGGCGGCGACGCTCCGGGTTTGAACGCCGTGATTCGCGCGGCGGTGCGGACGGCGATCCGCGAGTTCGGGATGAAGTGCGTTGGTATCGAAGACAGTTTTGAAGGATTAATCGGTGATCTAAAAATAATGAAGCTGACGACGAAAAGCGTCGGCGGACTGCTGCCGCGCGGCGGCACGATTCTCGGAACGCGCAACAAGGGAAATTTCTGCTCGTTCGAGGACGGCAAAACGATTTTCCCGGACGGCATTATTCGCGCCGCGATTGAAAATCTGAAAAAATTGGAAATCGAAGCCCTCGTCGTCATCGGCGGCGACGGAACGCTGGCAATCGCGCAGGAATTTCATCGGCGCGGCATACCAGTCATCGGCGTTCCGAAAACGATTGACAACGATTTGGCGGCGACCGAATTGACGTTCGGCTTTATGACGGCGATTGACATTGCGACCGAAGCTCTCGACCGTTTGCACACGACCGCCGCCTCACACGACCGCGTGATGATTTTAGAAGTGATGGGCAGAAACACCGGCTGGATCGCGCTTCACGCCGGACTCGCGGGCAGCGCGGACGTGATTTTGATTCCCGAAATTCCGTTTTCCTACGAATCAATGGCGCAGAAAATCGCCGCCCGCGAAAAAGGCGGCTCGCGCTTCACCAATATCGTCGTCGCCGAAGGTGCTTTGGAAGTCGGCAAATCGGAAATTTATCAGAATCAGGGCGACGGACAAAACGCGCCGCGTCTCGGCGGCATCGGCGAACAGGTCACGAAAAGAGTCGAAGAGATGACCGGCAAAGAAGCCCGCTGCGTCGTTCTCGGACATCTTCAGCGCGGCGGCTCACCCAACGCTTTTGACCGAATGCTGGGAACGAATTTCGGCGCGTGCGCGGTTCGCGCCCTCGCCAATGGACAGACGGGGAAAATGGTCGCCCTGCAAGCCGGAACCGTCGTCAACGTCCCGCTTTCGGAAGCCATTGCCAACATCAAAACCGTCTCGGTTGACGGGCAATTGGTGAGAACCGCCCGCGACATCGGTATCTCGTTCGCCGCACCGAAGGAAGGGAAATTATAGAGATTCCAGATTCGAGATTCCAAATTTCGGATTTGCAAAATCAAAATTTGGAATCTCGAATCTGGAATCTGGAACTAAAGGAAATATGGAAGCAATCAGAAAAAAAATACAGGCAGAACTAGCGGAACTCGAAAACGAATTGCGTTTCAGGCTGCCGAAAGAAATTCAGAAAGCGCGTGAGTTCGGCGATTTGAAGGAAAACGCCGAATACAAAGCCGCTGTGGATCGTCAGAAAATGGTGATGGCGCGAGTCGTGCAGTTAAGTGAACGCCTTAGCGAAGTCGAATCAATTGACATCTCAAAAATTCCGACCGACCGTGCGGCTTACGGTTCAACCGTCGTGCTGTATGATTTAGATACCGAAGAAGACATTACTTATCGCCTCGTCTCTTCGGAAGAAAGCGCACCGGAAAACGGTTTGATTTCAACGGTTTCACCCATCGGGCAATCGTTAATGGGCAAACAGGAAGGCGACGAAATAAAAGTGAAAACGCCGAAAGGGTCACGCAATTTTGAACTCAAAAAGTTGAAAACGATTCACGAGCAGCAAAGTTAGTTCAAGGTTCAAGGTTCAAAGTAAATCTGGACCTTGAACCCTGAACCTTTGAACCCTGAAATAAATAGAATGTTTGGAGCAAGCATCGGACGCGGGGCAAAGCGAATCATCAATGTGATGGTGCGCGGACTCGCGTCTGCCGGAGTTCATCCGAATATCTTGACGGCAATCGGTGTCTGCATAAATATCGGCTGCGCCGTTCTTTTCGGCTTCGGCGAATTTTTTTTGGCGGGAATCGTTTTGATCGTCGCCAATTTATTCGATATGCTCGACGGCAACGTCGCGCGGCTTTCGGGAAAAACTACGCGCTTCGGCGGCTTTCTCGATTCGTCGCTCGACCGGCTTTCCGATATGGCGGCGTTTTTAGGGATTGTCATTTTCTACGCCGGAAATACGCCGGAGCATTCGCTTTTAAATGTTTCTCTGGCGGGTGTCGGATTGATCGGTTCAGTGATGGTCAGCTATACGGCGGCGCGTTCCGAAGGTTTCGGCGTGAAGGCGAACGTCGGATTTTTGCAGCGTCCTGAACGAATGGTTTTGCTGATTATCGGTGCGCTTTCGACTTTCCCGAATTCCGATTCGTTTTTCGCCAACCGAATGCCGCAAGTGCTTTGGGTTCTGGCAGTCGGCTCGCTCTGGACGTTTATCCACCGGATGTTTTTCATTTGGAAGGAGCTTGAAAAAGTCGAAGCGGCGGAAAACAAATAGTCGGTCGGCTGAACAAATTCAGCAACGCTTTTCGTTAATTTTTTATGGAATGGTTCGGAGAAGTCTGGCAATGGATTTTGCAGTTTTGGGAATCGCTGACGTGGGTTAAAGTCGCTTGGGGATTGCTCTTTACGGTCGTTACGATAATCGCCAGTTACGGCTTGATCGTGATCGGGATGATAAAAATACCGGCTGATTATTTCAGCTCGACTTACGTTAGAGAAATTGATTCGGACAAACATTTCTCCGTTCGATGGGCGGCGTTCCTCGTCAAAAACACGATTGGTTTTCTTTTGATAATTGCAGGAATCATTATGATTTTCACGCCCGGTCCGGGTGTGCCAACGATTTTGCTCGGCTTAATTATGATGGACATTCCGGGCAAACGTCCGCTTGAAGCGAAATTGATTCAGCGTCCGATGGTTTTGTCGGCAGTCAACGATTTACGTGCTAAATACAACAAACTGCCTTTGATAATGGATTGAACAGATGGGATTTTTTGACGTTTTCAAATCTAAAAAAAGGGGCGGCACGGAAGCCGAACGGCGCGAATTTTTGCGAACAAGCGGCAGAATCACCGATGGAACGATTGTCGAAAACGAGACGAACGTCAACGGCGAAGAAGTCGTTTTCTACTGTTACAGCGTTCAGGGAACCGATTTTGAATCGTCGGAGATTTTAACCGAACGGCAGCGCGAGAACCTTCTGAAATACGCGGCGGGCGCAAAGGTCGGCGTAAGATTCGACCCGAAAAATCACGGAAATTCGATATTGGATTAACTGATAAATTTATGTTCAAAAAAATCCTGATCGCCAATCGCGGAGAAATCGCCTGTCGCGTCATTCGCGCCTGCCGCGATATGAATATCAAAACCGTCGCCGTTTATTCGTCAGCCGACCGCGATGCG
>JAYVGL010000015.1:0-11870 GCA_043772175.1 Pyrinomonadaceae bacterium
GCCGGAACTGAGCCTTATTTCCGCCGACCCGACGCAGATTCATCAGGTTTTGATGAATCTGTGCATCAATGCGCGGGACGCGATGGCGGCGGGCGGAACATTGACGATCACCGCCGAAAATACCCTTTTAGATGAAAATTACGCTCGGATGAATCCGACAGCCGAAGCCGGAAGCTATATCGTCATCACCGTGACGGACACGGGAACGGGAATGCCGCCGGAAATCTCGAAACGCATTTTCGACCCGTTTTTTACCACCAAAGAAATCGGCAAAGGAACGGGCTTGGGTTTGGCGACCGCGCTTTCCATCGTCAAAGGTCACGGCGGATTCGTTAATGTCCGTAGCGAACCGAATAAAGGAACGCAGTTTTCAATTTACTTTCCGGTGTCGGGAAACACGGAAGCCGACGGCGAAAAACAAAAGGCTTTGGAAGGTTATCCGACCGGGCGCGGCGAACTGATTCTGGTGGTTGACGACGAAGAAAACATCCGGCAGATAACCAAAGCCACGCTTGAAAAATTCGGCTATCGTGTTTTAACCGCCGCGAACGGCACGGACGCGCTCGCCGCATACACCGAACACCGGAACGAGGTTGCGCTCGTCTTAACCGATATGATGATGCCGGTGATGGACGGCACGGCGACGATTCGCGCACTCAGAAAACTTGATCCAAGGCTGAAAATCATCGCGGCAAGCGGGTTGACGACCATCGGACAATCGGCTGACTTAAAAAGTTTGGGTGTCAACGCATCTTTGGCAAAACCCTACACGGCGGAGAAACTTCTAACCACACTCGCCGAAGTTCTGCAAAAGAAATAAAACAAACATTCCTTCGCTTACGCGAGAAATTTCACAGTGCAAAGCGGAATTTCCGGCGTTTTGTCGTGCTTTGAAACCACTCGCAAAAACAGCAATTCGACAAAAATTATAAACCGCATCGGTTAACGCGATTTTCTCCGATTATGAAATTTTTGTATTTATTTTTCTAAAACTTTTTTCTTAAACGCCGGTGCGACGATTCGATTGTCGAAAACTTCATACGCCGCCGAAACTCCTTCGGGAAAACCGGCTTCTTCGGCGAACGCCAGTTCGCTTTCGAGATGGGCGGAAACTTCGCCGACGATCTTTCTCAATTCGACTTCGGACGCGATTTTCCCCGTCGTCAGAAATCTTTCGTAGCGGTCAATCGGGTCATTATTACGCGCCCAAAATTCGATTTCGCCTTCGGGAACGTAGCTTTGATTGTCGTGTTCGGCGTGTCCTTTGCGGCGATACGTTAAAACTTCTAAAAGCACCGCACCGTTTCCTTTTCTGGCGTGTTCGACCGCGATTTTCATCGTTTCATAACACGCGATGATGTCGTTGCCGTCGCACTGCAAACCTAAAATTCCGTAGCCGATGGCTTTATCAACGAAATTTTCGGCAGCGCATTGATTTCCGGTCGGGGTCGAATAAGCGTAGCCGTTGTTTTCAATAATGGTAATCAGCGGCAGTTTCTGAACGGCGGCGAAATTTACGCCTTCGTGAAACGCGCCGGTCGAACTCGCGCCTTCGCCCAGATAGGCGACGGCGACGCGATCTTCTTTCCTCATTCTCGACGCTAACAAAACGCCCGTCATCACCGGGATCATATCGCCCAAATGTGAAATCGGACCGATAAAACCCTTCTCCAAATCGGCAAAATGAAACTGCACATCAGTCGCCCGATTCGGCGCGTTGGCGCGACCTAAATACGACGCGAAAATTTCACGCGGCGTAATGCCTTTCACGAAAACCGCGCCGATGTCTCGAATCAAAGGCGCGATAAAGTCTTGCTTTTCGAGCGCAAACGCCGTTCCGACCGCCGTCGCTTCCTGCCCTAAAGATGTGAAAACGCCGCCCGTCAATTTTGACTGCCGTTTCAGGCGCACGGTGATTTCGTCGAACATTCGCGTCATTTTAACGAAGCGGTAAAGTTCCAAAAGCTGTTCGCTCGAAAGCGTCGTTTCTTTTTGACAGGAAAGCGGTATAGCGGATTTTTTTAAGTTTGTTTTTGCGGACATTTCTATTTCTGCCGCGAACAAACACGAAAATCCTCAAAATTAAATCAGAAAATTTTCGTGTCGGTTCGTATTTGTTCGCGGCTAGTCTTTCTTCCAAAAATATCTTGCGATGCCGTAGATGCTAATCAGCATCCATAATAATTCAACTACAAACGCCGAGAAATTAAAACTGTAAAAAAGCGAAAAAGCGATCAAAGCCGCGCCCGCGCCGTTCAAAACAGAATAAGTCAAACTTTCGCTTTTGACTCGTTCGGTTTGCAGTAAAACATAAGTCGAAATTATCGTCAAAACGCCGACCGAACCGACGATATCATACCAAGCATATTGCATAATTTTAATCGCTGCTTTCCGCATACCACGTTTCGTGCGGCGAAAACTTAAAACAGCGCAGACAATCGGTATTTTGCCATTGATATTGACAGCCCGGACAACGCCCGCGCGTGTCGAATGTGTTCCAGGCGGTTCCGCAACCGGAGTGAAAATCATCATCGCCGCAAAACCAGCGGCTCGAAGCCTTCGGCTGCCAACGGCACAGCGGACAGCGAATGCGTCCGAAATCAACCGGCGCGTCTTTTAAGTTTTCAGTATCGAAAGATTCGTTGAAATTTGGTGTTTTCCGAAAGAGAAAAGCGAATGGAAATGTCGTGGTGTCGTGTCGAAACATTTTTTGAAAACAAAGCGGATATTTAAAACTTCACGGCGTTGTAGTATCTAGCGACTCTTCCGTTCGCTCCGACTGCCCAAAATACTAAATTATAACCGGAAGAGGAAACGGCTTTTGCAGAATTGTAGTTTTCTTTATCAAGTATTTCCCATTTTTTTCCGCCGTCGGGTGAAAAGTCAGAACCGTTCGAGCCGACTGCCAAGATAAAATTATTTGCCCGATTCTTTATCGAAGTTACGCTTGAGCGATAACCGTCCAACCCTTTCGATAATTTCCACGTTTTACCGCCGTCATCGGTAAAAGCCAGATTATTATTAACTTCATCCGGCTTTTCGTAATTTCCGCCGATGATTACGCCGCGTTTTTTATCGAACATCGCTATCGAAAAAATTCCGCTGCCCGCCGTGCCTTTCGCCATCGGCGTTTCGTAAACCTTCCAGTTTTTGCCGCGATTTTCGGATTTGAAAACTCGCGCCGCGTCGCCGCCCGAAACGAGCAAAGCATTGTTTTTGCCCTGCGTGATTAAACAAGTTCCGCTCGCCGCAAACGCCGCTTCGCCTTTAACGACATTCGGCATCTGCAAATCTTCAATCGGCTTCCACGTTTCGCCGTCGGTCGTTTCGATCAAAACAAACTTGCCGTCAACCGGATCGCTCATTGCGATTCCGTTTTTAGAATCCCAAAACGCCAGCGCGTCGAAAAAGGCTTTCGGATTTTTATTTTGAAATTGCAGTTTCCAGGTTTTCCCGCCGTCCGTCGTTTTGTAAATCCGCGAATTTTCGCCGTCGCCGATGCTCAAAACGTAAGCCGTGTTTTCGTCGAACGCCTCGACATCGCGGAAATCTAATTTTTCCGCGTCGGGAACTTTAATCACCGACCAATTCTTTCCGCCGTCAGCGGTTCGCAAAACCGTGCCGCCCGTGCCGCTTGCCCAGACGATGTTTTCGCTGACGACCGACAATCCGCGCAGACTCGCTTTCGTGTCAACATTTTGTTTCGTCCATTGCGCGTCGGCGGAAATTACGGACGCGAAAATAAGTGTCAGCAGAAAAAGTTTGGCGCACATAAAATTACAAAAGCGTTCCCTTCAATAAAATCGAAGCGATGGAAAAGTAAATAATCAGTCCGGTTACGTCAACCAGCGTGGCGACGAACGGCGCGGAAGAAGTCGCCGGATCGAGTCCGAAACGGCGCAGCACGAACGGAATCATCGAACCCGAAAGCGTTCCCCACATCACGATTCCGATGAGCGAGAGAAAGATTGTAAAACCGACCAGCATCCAATGTTCGGTGTAATTGAAAAGCCCCAATTTCTGCCAAATCGTAATTCTGACGAATCCGATTGCGCCCAGAATCACGCCGAGCGAAAGACCGGAAAAAAGTTCGCGGCGCATTACATACCACCAATCTTTCAACGTCAATTCCTTCAAAGCCATCGCCCGAATAATCAGCGTTGCCGCCTGCGAGCCGGAATTTCCGCCCGACGAAATTATCAAAGGAACGAACAACGCCAGCACCACGGCTTTTTCGATTTCCGCGTCAAAATAGCCCATCGCCGAAGCCGTCAGCATTTCGCCCAAAAACAAAATAATCAGCCAGCCGGCGCGTTTTTTGACCATCGTCAGCAAAGGCGTTTGCACATAAGGCAAGTCCAACGCTTCCAAACCGCCGAATTTTTGGATGTCTTCGGTCGCTTCCGCTTCCGCCACGTCCAGAATATCGTCGGCGGTCACGATGCCGACCAAAACCTGTCGGTCGGTGATGACGGGCAACGCCGAGCGGTCATATTGTTTGAAAATCCGCACCGCGTCTTCTTTGTCCGCCGTCGCCTGGAGCGCGATAAATTTGTAATCCATCAACTGCTCGATTAGAGTTTCGGGCGAAACCATCAGCAGTTCGCCGATGCGAATGTCGTCAATTAACTGATTTTCAGCGTTGACGACGTAGATTATATTCAGCGTTTCGGCTTTGCGCCCGCGCCGACGAATGTGTTCGAGCGTTTTCGCCACCGTCCACTCTTTGAGAACCTGAATATAATAAGGTGTCATAATGCGCCCGACATCGTTCGGCGCGTAGCCGAGCAGGGAGCTGGCGATGCGGCGTTCCTCGTCGGTCAGAAGGTTCAGCGTTTCCTTGAGAATCTGGTCGGGCAGTTCGGCGAGAAACGCCGTGCGGTCGTCGGGCGACATCTGATTGAGAATTTCCGCCACTTCTTTTTTGCCGAGATTTTTGATGATGCTTTCCTGCGTCTGGCGGTCGAAATAACTGAACGCGGAAGTCGCATTCGATGTCGGCAGCAGACGAAAGGTAATTGCCGCCTCGTTTTCGGGCAATTGGCTGATGACGTTGGCGACTTCGCTGTTGTGAATGTCGAGCAGCTTGGCGCGGGTTTTCACCCAATTTTGCGCCTTGACGTTTTCCTCGATTTCGGCGAGCGTTCGCGTTTGGATTTCCTCTTCCATTAAATTCTCCGGCTAATTTCTGTAAACTTTGGATTAATTAAGATTGCGGCGTTATCGTTTTCTAAACTAAAGAAAAGGATAAGTTTTCTGGTAAAAATGTCAAAAGACTTAACCGGAAAATCGGCGAAGCATCATCGAATTTGAATTTATATGTGAACAAAAGTAAAATTCACGCTGACGCTTTCCAATCTTTTTTCAAAGGACAAACTAAAATTATGGCTTTCTTTCCGATTCCGAGTATGCTTCTGCGGCAGTTTTACACGAACAACAGTTTAAAAAACGTCGAACACGGAGTGCAGTTTGCGATTAAAAATCGTCTGACCGACGTTACCTTCACCGAACTGAAAACCGTTAAAATCGGCGGCGTGGAAATTCCGAAAAACAAAATCACGCTCGATTTGGGCGACGGCGTTTTGATCTCCGCCGAAACTATTTCCGAGAGTCAGCCGATTGCCTTTCCGCTCAAAAAAATCATTCTCGTTCAAGCCGAAACCGCCAATCTCGAACACGGCAAATACAAAATCGAAATCGCCGTCAAAGGCAAAGGCTACGGCTCTCTGAAAATCGAAGTCGAGGACTCTATCGCCGAAGTCGAAAATCTGGAAGTGAGAATTCCGCGCGATGAGGAAGACGATTTTTCGGAAAAAGCCATCAGAGCGCGTCAGGATTTCGTGGAAAAGTATTCGGGCGCAAAGCTCGAACACCTGCGGCATTATTCGTTCGACCCGCACATCACCAACGGCAACTGCGAAAATTTTACCGGTGTGGCGCAGATTCCCATCGGCTTCGCCGGACCTTTGAAAGTCAACGGCGAATACGCCATCGGCGAATTTTTGATTCCGCTGGCGACGAGCGAAGGAACTTTAATCGCTTCATATAATCGCGGAATAAAAGTTTTGAATTTATCCGGCGGTGTCAAATGCACGGTCGTCGCCGACGCGATGCAGCGTGCGCCGGTGTTCGTTTTCGACGATGCCCGCGACGGTCGAAAATTCGTCAATTGGGTGAACGAGAACATCGCCAAAATCCGCGATGAAGCCGAAGCCACATCGAGCGTGGCAAAATTAAAAGACATCGAGGCTTACACGGCGAACAAATTCGTTTATCTCAGATTCAACTACACGACGGGCGACGCGGCGGGACAAAATATGGTCGGACGCGCTACTTTTGCCGCTTGCAGTTGGATCATTGACAACTACGAAGGCATCGCGCATTTCTATCTCGAATCGAATTTCGCCACCGATAAAAAGGCTTCGCAGGTCAACATTATGCGAACTCGCGGCAAGCGCGTGACCGCCGAATGCACCGTTCCGCGTAATGTTTTAATCGAACATATGCGCGTCGAACCGGAATCCTTGACGTATCATTCGGGCGTGGCGAACGTCGGCGCGTTTATGTCGGGCGCAAACAATAATGGCGCACATTCCGCCAACGGTATTACGGCGATGTTCATCGCCTGCGGTCAGGACGTGGCGAATGTCTCGGAAAGTTCCGCCGGAATCATCTACTCGGAATTGACCAAAGAAAAAGATTTGTATATTTCTATCACGATTCCGTCTTTAATCGTCGCCACGCACGGCGGCGGAACGGGTTTGGCGACCCAAAACGAATGCCTGCAAGTTCTCGGCTGTGTCGGCAGAGGCACGGTCAACAAATTTGCCGAAATCGTCGCCGGTGTCGTTTTAGCCGGAGAAATTTCGCTCGGTTCGGCGATTTCATCGAGCGATTGGGTTTCGAGCCACGAAAAATACGGGCGCAATCGCTAATCAACAGTTTTATCAAACCGCGCTTTTCAAATCTCGAAAAAATTAGTAGTATTTCTACTTGGCACAACTGTCGACATCAACTCTCCCGGCTTGATTGAAAAAGATTAACTGTTCTATGCCATCCTAGCTCAGCTGATAGAGCATTCGATTCGTAATCGTAACTCACATCTTTTTCTTTCCTAATCAAAATCATAATATACCAAATCCTGTAAGGCTTTGACAGCATTTCTTTGTATCAAGAAATATCTCAATGTATCACGCCGTAACGCTGGAATGAGTGTTTTATTGAGTGTTTATTATCTATTATGGAGTAAAAAATATGCCAAAGATAAACGAAGGAACGATACAGGAAATTACACGAAAGACGGCGGACGGTAAGGTTAAGAAAATCCTGCAAGCACGTTATCAGTATTTCGACGGGAACGGGAAACGTAAATCTAAAACAAGTGATGTTGCGACCAGAACGGACGGCAAGGTTTGGTTAAAAGACATCGCACGGGAACACGAAACCAAAAAGAAAAGTTTCGGCGGCAAAGGTAAAAACTTTTTGACGTTCACCAATGAAATCGAATCGGCTTTGATGGACAGAAAATCGGTTAAACCCGTGCAGACACAACTAAAATTTTTGCGTGAATTTTTTGGACATTTCAAATTAAATGAAATCGAACTGGAGAATTTGGAAGCATATAGAGATATGCGCCGGAAAGAAAAAATTCAGTTCAAAAATAGCATACGAACCCGAAGCGATGCAACCATCGCAAAGGAATTATCTTTGCTACAACTAATTTTCAAAACAGCCGTTTCCAAAGGATTATTGACAGTTTCACCGTTCGCATTGAAAGCCAAACCGCTTGCTAAGGCGAAGTCAGACGAACGAGTAGCCACGCTGTCAGACGAACAAGAAAAAGCGATGCTTGAGGCTTGTATGCTTAAAGACAAGTTCGGCATTTGCCGTGCGACCCTTGCGCCCGTCATCATTACGGCGATTGAGTCATCTATGCGGCGTGGTGAAATTCTGAAATTGAGATGGAAGGATGTTGACCTAGACCGTGAAGTTATCAGAGTGCGTAAGGAAACGGTCAAGATTGACGAAGCCAAAACTATTCCGATGACAATTCGATTAAAAGAGACACTGGAAAATCATAGACCCGAAAATGTTTCGGCGAACGATTTTGTCTTTGCGGATGCCGGAGATTTCAAAAAGGCTTATGCGACCGTCTGCAAATATGCCGGAGTGGAAAACTTCACGTTTCACGACATTCGGCACGTTGCTATAACCCGAATGATTGCACGAGGAATGCCGATGGCAATCGTGATGAAAATATCCGGTCATAAGGAAATGAAGACGTTTTTAAGATATTTGAATCCGTCAGATGCCGAACTTGTCAAGGAAATGAGAAAAACGTCTTGACGGGCATTTATCGGCGAATAAATGCCCGTTCTGTTAAATATCAAGTAACGATTTTCGGCGAATTTTTCCGAACGTCGTATTAAAAATGCAGTAGTATTTTTGAGTAAAGTTTTTTGGATTTCGTATTTATACAAAAGTAACAAAACTAAATCAATTTTTAGGAAAAATAAAATGTTTGACGAAACTGGAATCGTAGAATTTGAGTTAGAGCGGGAACGAAACAAGCGACCCGAACCGAACCTTGACCCGATTCCATCAAAGCGGTTAGGTTACGGCAGGATTTTCTTGTTTCTCGCATTCGGCATTTTGTTGTTTCGGGCGATAACCGAACTTTTTCATTTTCTTTTTTAATTCGGCGGAGCGGTGAGTTATTGTTTGAATGTCAGGAACTTGATTATCTATCGTCGGCACGACATCCGGCAAAATCGGCGAAAGAAAACGACCCGATTTTCCGCACGAACCGCACTGATACGCCAGAAATCCAAAGGCTATCAAGCCGGATTCCAGTATCAAGATTTGAGCATCCATTCGCACGTCGAATAAATGTTTCCGGCATTTGGCACAAAAAATCGTTCTGTCTGAATAGTTCGTTTCCGTTCGCATTATTTTAGAGAATTGAGAATTTTAATTTCGTCATCTGAGAATTTAGTAATAATTTTCGGCGAATTTTCATCGTTGCCCGATATAATCTTAGTAACATTTCCAGACTTGAAAACCGGATTTTCACCCGATTGAATTATTGTCGTTTGTCGAACAATGCCGCCCTTTGCTTGCCGTGCGAGAGATTCCCACGAATCGCTTACCGGCTTGATACCGGCAGGATTTTTCAGCATTTTTTCGATGACGGGCGTTAATAAGTTCACGAACATTTCACGGGATTGGTTTATCTGTTCCGGCGTGATTTCAGATTGTTTTTTTGATTCGTATCTTTTGAGTTTATCTATTTTCACTGAATTTTTGCTCAATAAGTCGAAGCCGTTCGGAGTATTCAAAGAAATCTATGGATTCGTGCGATTTGGTAAGAATGGCGACCGCCGCACGGCATCTTGTCGGTTGGTTGTCGCAGTCTAACAGAGCCTCAAGCGTCTTTACAGCACGTTTATTTAGTTGAAGGAGGTCATTGACCGAATTTTCAATGACGAGCCGCCGGAGCGACCGAATTTGCGCTTGAAACTCTGATAAACGCATCCATCTGAAAACGGTCTGTTCGGTAACGCCGACTAAATCAGCCGTGTCTTTGATGGACAAGCCGCCAACGATGTAATGACACGCCTTTTCTTGTTTGAATGTGAGTTCGTTCTTTTCCATAACCTAACATTTACTAATAAAATCGGACATTCGGCGATATTTTCGGAAATTCAGTAACGCACCGACACTTTTCCGACCTATCCGACTATTTTCGGAAGTTTTATTTTTGCCGCCGGAAGCGTAACCGATGTTTATTGAGCCGATGGACGTTGACGTTTGGCAGTGCATAGGCTGTCAGACAAGGGTATGGCACGGAAACGATGCCACCGGAGTAGAGTAGTCGTTTCCAGTATCGAAGTAGGCATTTTTAGAGCGATTGACGGCACGTTTGCCCACGATTCACACCCGATTTAATACGATGGATGACTTACAAATTTGTCTTTGGCTAGTGTTTCCTTCTCGGCTTTCTTGGCTTTGTTCGCCGCTATGACTGAATTACGTTGAAGTAAATACTTCTTAATCGAATCACGAACCGAATGTTTGACAACCAATTTTTTGATGTCCTGATAGCTACTAAACGCTAAAGCCTTACTGTTAAAGTCGGCAAAATTAAACTCGACATCATTAAGAAAAGAAAATTCTTCATTGCCGACATCCGACACATCCGCCGAAAATCTGACACTGGAAAAGTTCAGCCGCATAAAGTCGGCTTTAAGTTTTTCGATTCGCTTTTGCTTGTCGTCGGCATTCGCCGCCGCATTCACATATTGAAAATGTTCGGGCTTGCTCATATAAGCCGCCAGTTGTTTGATGTCCATTATTTAATTGTCCCCCGATTCTGTATTTAACTTGGTGTTTATGTGCGTTTGCAGACGTTTTGACAGGTCTTTGATACTCTGTCTGTCCGTTTCCGCCTTTTGGTCAAGAAAATAGATTTGATTCGCTATGCGACCGTGAGCCTCTTCCAAATCATAGACAAGCGAGCGAGCCGCAAAAACTTTGTCGGCGGCATCTTTCAAGTCGGCGGTCAAGTCTTGTCTGACTTCGATTGCCGTTTGTCGTTCGCCGGTCAGCAACTCGATTTCCGATTTCAGATTTCTACTTTCGGCGAACCAGATTTTTTGAGTTAGTTCGTCTTTTGCACGATTTAATTTCGAGTAAAGAAATTCGTCTGAATCCACGACCGATTGCCGAATGTCGGACTCTAATTTTTCTAATTCCCGATTAAGTGTGATGTTCATAATTTTTAGTTGACGGCATCGAACTCCGTTCTATTTGACTGTTAAGCCATAGCTCATTCCCCGTTTCGATGCCGCCGTTTTCGGTTTGCAAGGTCGAACAAACAAACCAAACCCGATAATGTTTTATCGGAGCGACTGATTAAAAAGAGTAATCATTTCAAAAAAACCAGCCGCCCCGATTGATTCGGGAACAACAATAAAATTCTCATATAAAATTGCCGTTCCCGATGATTCGCCGCCAGTTCGGAGACGGACGGCGAAAGTTAAAATTGTGATGTGATGCCGCAACCGATGTTCGTAAGTTGACGGCATCACGTCGGCGATAGAGAGCGCACTTCAAATGTTTGCTAAAAAATGCGCCGGAGAATCGCCGACTAGCTGGATTATTAGCTCACTTAATAGTGTGAACTGTTAAACATTAGTTTGTCAACAATTATTTCACGATGTCGGAACAACAAAAATAATAGAATGAGCAGTTTATAACAAATGCTGTAATAGTATTTCAGGATTTGTTAGAGATGTATTACAGGATTTGTTAAACGGTAAATCGTAGAAAAGTTCGGCATATTAACGTAAAGTATCGAAAGAGTAGTGAAATCAAGGAAACAGAATCGGTAATTTAATTTCCTCATATCTGAGGAAAATATCAGAATTTGGTATAAAAAGGAGCATAACAAATGAATCAAGCAGAAATCCGCAAAATATCGAGCCATATCAGGAAACGGAATAAAAATATAACCCGATATATGAGTGTATCGTTGTCAGATATGCCCGCGTTTTTGATTTTGGATTTTATTCGCTTCGCTCACAGATTTTCTTATCTATTATGGTATGAAAAACAGGTATTTATTTATGAAACTGAAAAATATGCGCTCCATACACTCACATCTTGAAATTTTATGTAACGGTAAGGCTTATTGTATCAATGATATGAGTATGGTTTGCAAAGTGCTGTTTCGGCGTTAATCGGTAACGCCGTAGTGATGTATTAACATACTATAGAACCTGTTTGCAGTTTAATGGGAAATCGTTTCTACTTTGATGATGGCGTATACGACTGATTTAACCAAACCGCAATTCGAGTTGCTCGAACAA
>JAYVGL010000016.1:0-35572 GCA_043772175.1 Pyrinomonadaceae bacterium
CATCGTGTAATCTCCTTTTTCTGAGCAGTTTTTTCTGTAAAATTATTCTACTCATTTTTGGGAGATTACATAAATCTCAACTCAAGACTCAGGTTAACATACGCAATATGTTTGGCTTTATTTTTCTGATACCAATTACGCATGTATTCCGTATGATATTCGCGTCTCTTTTCTTTGTCTTTTAACGGCATAAGTTAAGTTTATTCTGGACGAGATTTATAAACAATAAAATGTTATGAATCTTGACAGTAAAATTGCTCGCCGTTTTATTTTTGCCCGAAAAAAAGTATCATCTTCTGATTATGAAATACGTGCTTTGGCTTTTCGTTTTTCTTCTTTTTGGCTCAAACGCGCCCGCGCAGACGGCGAGTGATTTCGCCGCCGATTGGGAAAAATCTCATTTCTCAACGATTCTGCCGTCGAATCTGCGCCACGCCGATTTGAAAAAACAACTCGGCGAATTGGGAAAAATCGGCTTGAAGGTTGATGAAGTCGGCAGGTCTTACGCGGATCGTGAAATTTATCAGATCGAGTGGGGCAAAGGGAAAACGAAAATTTTTATGTGGTCGCAGATGCACGGCGACGAACCGACCGCCACGCCCGCCGTGCTGGATATGCTCGTTTTTCTGCAAAGCAATCGCGCTAAAAATTGGGTGCGGGAACTGGAAAAGAATCTGACGATTCGCGTCGTACCGATGCTCAATCCAGACGGAGCGGAACTTTTTCAAAGGCGCAATCTCCAATTCATAGACATCAACCGCGACGCGCAGGATTTGCAAACTCCCGAAGGTCAACTGTTGAAAAAACTGCGCGATCAATGGCAGCCCGACATCGGTTTTAATCTGCACAACCAGCAATCGCTGACAACCGCCGGAAATACGAACAAACAAGCGGCAATTTCATTTCTGACGGTGTTGGGCAACGCCGAAGGCGCGACGAACGACGGACACGAGCGCAATAAAAGATTGTGTTCGGCGATGATTTCCGCCCTTAATAATTACATCGAAGGACATATCGCACGTTACGACGACGAATACAATCCGCGAGCCTTCGGCGATAGAATTTCCGAATGGGGAACGCCCGTGATTTTGATTGAAACCGGCGAACTGCACGGCAAAGACGAATGGTTTCTGGTGAAATTAAACTACATCGCCTATCTCGCCGCGCTCAATTCGCTCGCCGATAAAAGCGAGCGGACGGCGGACGCGAAAATTTACGATAATCTGCCGATGAATGATTCGGGCAACATTTATAACTATATTTTCCGCCGCGCCAGCATCGTCAATTTCGCCGAAAACAGCGAGCCTTTCGTCGCCGATGTCTCCGTCAACACCGACCGCCGCCGCGCCGACGAAGCCGCGCCGACCTATATCCGCGACATCGGCGATTTGTCAATTTACAGCGGATTGGTCGAATTCGACGCGAAAGATTTTTATCTCGTCAGCAAAAACGGACTCGTGAAAAACGGTGCGCTCGGCGAGTTTTGGTTTTACAAGAAAACGCGCCGCATTGACTGGACGGCGAAGGATTTGGAAAAAGCCTTTTCGCCCGACGCGATTTTCTCCAACGGCACTTGGAAGAAAGGCGAAAAACTTTTGAAAAGATCAGACCGCCCGAAGTAAGATCGGCGTTCAAAGATTCTTCCGTAACCGCCGCATTCGACCAACGCAATGATTTTCTCCTTCAAAATAAATGATCGAACTTATGAAATTGACGCGGATGCGCCGCACGATATTGCGATTCCGCTCGATTTCACAGGCGCACAGCCGAATGCCTACGGCGTGGAACGCGCCGCATCAGAGGCTTGCGAAGCGGGCGCACTCGTCGGCGACACCAGACGCGGCGGAAGCTGCAACTTCGAGCAGGTCAAACTTATTCCGCACTGTAACGGCACGCACACCGAATGCGTCGGACATCTGACGAACGAAAGATTTTCGGTTCACGAATGCTTGCGCGACGCTTTTATTCCGGCGACTTTGATTTCGGTTGAAACCGAAAACGCCCGCCAATCGAACGAAAGTTATGCGGTTAAATTGGGAGATGCGGACACATTGATTACGCGCCGGACGATTGAAAAATCTTTGAATGACACGGGCGAAAATTTTCGGCGCGGTCTCATCGTTCGGACACTGCCGAACGGCAAAAGCAAATTATCGAAAACTTACCTCGATAAGATTCCGCCGTTCTTTTCGATTGAGGCGATGCGGTTTATTCGTGAATTGAACGTCGAACATTTGCTGGCTGATCTGCCTTCGATTGACCGAATTTACGACGAAGGAAAACTTGTCAATCATCGAATCTTCTGGAATCTCGAACAACGCGCATTTGAAACGAACGAGCGCAGTTTGATTCAAAATACGATTACGGAATTGATTTACGTTTCAGACGAGATTGCCGACGGAATTTATCTTTTGAATCTGCAAATCGCCCCGTTCGCGGCGGACGCAAGTCCGAGTCGCCCGCGGCTTTTTAAGGTCAGATTATGATAACCTAAACTCAATATGAGCGAACTTTCAAGGTTCGGCGTGAGTGCCGAAGAGGAACTTTTACAGAATTTCGACCGGCTGATCGGCGTTCAGGGCTACGCAAATCGTTCGGAAGCCTTGCGCGATTTGATGCGCGACGCGCTGGTTAAATCAAAGATCGAAGACGCGCCGGAAGCGAGCGAGGTGTTGGGCAGTCTGACGTTGGTTTACGACCATCACGCCAGCGATTTGTCCGAAAAGATAAACGCGCTCCAACACGATTTTTTTAATTTTATCGTGTCGGCACTGCACGTTCACATCAATCGTGACGATTGTATGGAAGTGATCGTTCTGCGCGGCGAAATTCAACATATTCGCTCGCTTGCCGGAACGATTTTAAGTTTGAAAGGAGTCAAACACGGCAAACTTTTCATCACACTTCCGGCGCGGGAAATCGTCGAACATCAGCATTCGCAAAAAGGATAATTTACGAAGGAGGAAAAGCGATGAGCCGTTGGCGCGGACGTTGGGAAGATTATTGAGAACTCGCATTAACGGGCGGTCCGCCCGTGCGCGGGACGAAATTGACGGCGTGGGAAGTTCCGCCGATTTGGAAATTTCTCCAATCGGACGAACCGACCGCGCCCGAAAACTCGAAAGTTTCAGACGCGCAAAAAAATCTGCTGAAAACGACTTTGGCGACGCTTGACGCGACTTTCGCCGACGTGCGCGGCGGCTTGCTGGAAACCGTCGGCGTTGACTGCGTTCTGTCAATCGAAGATAAATGTTCGTTCATCTTGAATTTGCCCGAAAACGCTGATACGGAACAGATGGCGAAGGCGATTGATATGGAAAACGTCGAAGCGTGGCGCGGCGCAGACGGGCGCGTTCACGTCGCGCTCAGTCCGTGGCTTTCAACTAAAGACGTTGACCAAACCGTGCTTTGTCCGGTCAAAGTCATTCACGTTCTGCTCGGCATTCACGCCGCCGACAACATTGCACCGCCGACTTTCGGACAGAAAATTCTGTCAACCGTGGCGGAGATTATGAACATTCGGAAGAAAATCGAGAAGCGTTAATTCAAATCGCCGAATCGGTTTTGCAAAACGGCGGCGGCGACGATTGCCGCCGTTTCCGCTCGCAAAATTCTTCCTCCGAGAGTGATGATTTGAAAGCCTTTTCTCCGCGCCGCTTCGATTTCCGAAGTTTCCCAGCCGCCTTCCGCCCCGACGATTGCCGTTAACTTTTCCGTTTTTTCGATTGCCGAAAAACTCGTGCCGTCGCGTTCGGCGAATAGTATTTTAACGCCGTCCGCCGTTTCGATAAACTTCGCAAAGTCGGACGGCATTTCGATTCGCATCAACGCGGCGCGTCCCGACTGTTTGCAGGCTTCGAGCGCGATTTTGCGCCAGCGTTCGACTTTTTTTTCAGCGTCTTTTAATTTCACGTCGGCGCGCTTCGTATTCAGCGGAACGAGTTTTATTACGCCCAATTCGACCGCTTTCTGCACGACCAGATCGAACTTCTCCCCTTTCAAAAGCGCGACCGCCAACGTCAAATCCAAACTCGATTCCGGCGCGTTCGGCGAGATTTGTTCGACGATTTTCAACTGCGTTTCTTTTTTTCCGATGTTTTGAATTTCACACGAAAATTCTCTGCCCGCGCCGTCGAAAACCTGAACTTTGTCATTTTCCTTGAGCCGCAAAACGTCGCGCAGATGGCGCGTTTCTTCCAGATTCAACGTCACCGTTTCGGTTTGAAATTGTCCGACTGAAGCGTAGAAGCGGCGCATAATTTTGAACGATGAAGGATGAACGATGAATGATGAATTCGTTGATTTATTCAGCATTTAGCATTCAGCGTTTACTTCGGAATTTCGCTTTTCGTCAGATTTCTAAAAAAATCCGCCATCCATTGCTCGCCGGTTTTTTCGGGAAATTCGTCCGTTTGGCGATTCGCCCATTCAAGCGCGAGAACAAGCGGGACGAAGTTGGCGGGATTGGAATTCAACGCCGCGCTGTTGGTGATTTTTCGCACCGTGTCAGCGGTTTTAACCGGCAGCTCGACTATTCGGACGGTTTCCGCCGTGAGCTGCCAGCAGTTTTCGGCGGGCGATGTAACCAGATATTCGCGGCAGGTAATCGGTCGGTCGAAATGAATCGAACAGCATTCATCTTCCAGAAACGGACACGCGATGCCTTCGTGAAAATACTCGACCACGACTTTGTTGCGGTCTTCGACGGAAAGTTTAAAACTTTCGTCGAGGCGTTCAAACCAGCTGATGTCGGCGAAATGATGCCACGCCGTCTCGAATCGGGCTTTTATTTCGGCGCGGCGCGGTTCGGGCATCGCTTCGACCGTTTCGGCGATTTGATAAACTTCGATTTCCGAAAGCGGAATCGCCTGCCGACAGCACGCCGCACAGCCTTTGCGACACGAAATCGCGCCGCCCGCGCCCTCGACCGCCGTTTCGCTCATCCCGACGAACGCATCGCTCATCTGACGAAAAATCGGCAGCATTTTCTGTGGTTTGACGGGCTTTGCCGGAACGGTCATCTCCAGTTCGAGCGGTTTGCCGCCGATATTCAGCCCGACTTTTCCCGTTACCCAATCGGCGTTTTCCATAATCAATTAAAAGTTACCGCATCGGTGTTGACGTTGAAATCTTTTGGGCTTTGCATAATCGTGCCGATGGCGATAAATTGCACGGCGAAATTAAATTCCGCGTCGGTGATTTTATCGGCGGTTTTTAAAAACCAAATCGTGCGAATCTCGCGCGGGCTGACGTTCGGCGTTTTCTTCGCCAAGCCTTCGAGTGCGCTTTGCAAAGAACGCGCTTTGCCCGCCGCCCCGCGTTCATAAACGGCGACGATCATCAAATTGTCGTCCGCCAATTTGTTGTCGAGCGTAACTTTCAAATCGCTCAAAAACGGCAGCATCGTGTTGGCGACGGCGAGCGGATCACCGCGCGTGTTGCCGATTTTGGCAAGGGCGGCGGTCGCTAAAAACTGCGGCTTGAGATTTTTTGAATTCGCCAAAGTTTCAAACTGCGCGGCGTTTTTTTTCACCGCTTTTAAGTTTTCGGCTAACGCGCTCGAACCTTTGAATTGACTGATTTTCGCGTTGACCGCTTCGATTTGTTTACCCGTTAAAAAAGGTCGTGCGTCATTCTGCGCGATGCGGCGCAGAAACGCGCTCGCGTTTTGTTCGATTTTTTCGATGTCGCCGGAAGTTTTCAACGGCGGCGGCGCAGAACCGTTTGAGTCGGGCGACGAGGAAGTTTCGCCGTTTGCATTGGTCGGCGAATCGCTTTTCTTCGGAGTCGGTGTCGCATCGCCGGAATCATCGGTTTGCGACGGTCTCGTGCGCGGCGTGTAAACCGGAATGTCGTCGGTTTCGGCAACCTCCTTTTTCCCTCTGAATGCGAAAAACAAGCCGCCTGCGAAAAGCAGAATTATCAAACCGACAACCGGCGCGATGAAAAAAAAAGCCGTCGGTATTCCGCCTGACTCAGCTGATTCGGCGACGGTCGGCAAATCTGCCGCCGCTCGATTCGAGATTGCGGCATTCGGCGAAAACGCGCTTCCGACACTCGCCGAAAACTGATTTTCAGCCGCCGGAGATTGATGAGAATTGTCTTTGTCCGCGTCGGTCTCGATTTTTATCTCGACCGCGCCGCCGAGATTCAGACGGTCGCCGTTTTTGAGTGCCGTCGAACTTTTCAACGGCGCACCGTTAAGCGTTGTGCCGTTGCTCGAACTCGAATCGGAAGCGTAAAATTCGGCGGCGTAACTTTCGATGCGAAGATGTTCACGCGAAAGCCGGTGATCGGGAATGCACAAATCATTTTCCGGGTGTCTGCCGATCACGAAAATCTCGTCCCGCACCGAAACTCGTTTTGTTTCGCCGTATTCGTCGGTGTATTTAAGTCGGAGTTCTTTCATCGAGTGAGCGGTGAGCGGTGAGCGGTGAGCAGTTTTCCGATTCCTACTGCTTACTGCTGACTGCTCACTTCGTATAAGTCGAAAGCGGCTGAAGGTTTGATCCGAAATCCGACGGATTTTCGCCGATAACCGCCGTCGCAAAAAACTTCGGCACGTATTTGACGTTTTCGCCCATAAATTGCTTTGCCGCGCCGCCCTGCATTTTATTTTGATTTGCCACCAGAGTCCAGAAACTGCGGTCTTGACTGGCGACCGCCGCAAAAACATTCTCCATATTTTTACTCAAATTTCCCTGCCCGCTGTTGTAACTGCCGATGGACAGAGGCACACTGCCGGGCGCGGTTCCGAAGCGTCCCATCAGGGATTTGATGTATTTCGCCGCCGCCCGCGCCGCCGGTTCCGGTTCGCAGCGATTCTCGGCGGGCAAACCGTAATCCGGCGCACTCGACGCGAGAAACTGAAACATTCCTTTGGCGTGCGTCGGGCTTTCCAGACACGGACAATGTTCGGATTCGATCATCGCAATATAAATTCCGATCTGCGGTTCAACGCCTTCGGTGTTGAACGAACGCACGATGAACGGCGCGTTTTTCGTGGCGCGTTCGAGAACCGTATTAAAATCGCTTTTCACCCAGCCGCCCTGCGTGCAGTTATCGTTGCGCCCTTTTGCCATTCTTTGGACGTAGCCGTCGAGATATTTTCTGATTTCTCTGACGGCTTCCGGCGGAATCGCTTCGCTTTTTTGATTGCCGATGATGCGGGCGATTTTTTCGGATTTGACGGCGATGTATTTATTTTTCTCGTCGTCCGTCATCGCCTGATATTTTTTCCCGGTCGGCAGAACGATTGGCGTTCCGCTATTCAGAGTTTCGGATGCGGCGGTTGAATTCGTGCCGACCGTGTTTGAATTTCCGGCACTCGTTTTTTCGGGTTTCGGAGTTTTCTCCGGCGTTTTTTTCGGCTCTTCGCCGTTGTCGTCCGAATAATTCGGCGTTGTGATTTCGTCTTCGGTGTTCGATTTATACACGACATCCGATTTGCCGCCGACGACTTTCACGCCGACGAAAACCGCCGAAACGCCGACGACGAACAGCGCGAACATTGTAATCAGTGCCGGAATCAACATCGAAGAATGCGATGACGAAGCGGCGGCGGAAACCGTTTTCGTCTGCGCCGTCGGCGTTGGCGTTGCCGCCGCCCGCGCCGATTCCCCGTCGGAAGTCCTGACCGTCATTTTCGTCTGGTTGCCGATTTTGATCTTGTCGCCGTTTTTCAAAATCGTGCCGCTGCCGCCGACTTTTTCGTCGTTGACGAAACTGCCGTTCGTCGAATTTTCGTCAACGATCCAGATGTTGTCGCCGTCGCGGTAAACGGTCGCGTGAATGCGCGAAAGCCCTTCGTCATCAAGCCGGCAGTCGGCATCGCCGCGCCCGAACGATGTTCGCTCGCGGGTCAGCGCAATCTCTTTCGAGCCTTCGGAAGTAAAATATGTCAGAGAAATTTCGAGCATTCTTCAAATCTTTTCCAAAAAGAAATTTCACGGGATGAACAGAATAAGCGGGATTTTAATTCAAGGATAACATCCTGTTTATCCTGCCGATTCTTTCAGATTTCGCTTTTAGAAATTTTACGTTTAATTTCCGACTAAAGTTTTATAAAGCTCCGAAATCGGGCGGTCTTTTTTCAAGCCGAATTTCTGCGGATTCTCGGCGACGATGCCGGCGGCGAAAAATCTGGCGACTTGTTCGCGCTGTTTCGCATCTTTGATGACTTTCCAAAAATCCGAGCGGTCGGCGGGCAACGTTCCCTTCCAGATGTTGGCTTCCTGCGGCGATTTGCCGAACGCGGCGACGCTGTAAATGACATCGCCTTCAAAAACTTCCAGCACGAGAGATTTCAAATAAAGCGACGCGGCTTTCGACGCGCAATTTTGCGAAGCGTCCGAGAGAGTTTCCGTGCCGCACAGACCGGTCGCGCCGATTTCGGCGGCGAAAGTCGGATTCATCTGCCACAAACCTTCGTCCGCGCCGTTTTTTTGCGGTTTGAACTGACTGCGACTCATCGCCAACAGAAATCCGAGCGGCGCGTCCAGATTTCTTTCCTGCACGAACGCGACGCTGATCACATCTTTATAAGCGGCGGCGCGGGCGTAAAAACCGTCGGAAAGATACTCGCCGGTTTTTTTGTTCACTTCCGATAAAAACTGCGAATCGAATTTATAATTAGAGCTTCCCGAAAATTCCTTCAGCAGATTTTTCGACATCTCCTGCGCGTCGCCGCCGGAGACTTTCGTGCCGCCGGATTTTGCCGGTGTCGGAGTCGGAGTTTTATTTTCGACGACTTCGACGGGCGGCGGCTCGATTTCGGTGGTTTCAAATTGCAGAGCGATCTCGCTCGGCTGAATGATTTTATTGCCTTCGTCGTCTTCCAAAACAATTTGGATATTCGGCAGACTGCCGTCGGCAAGTTCGGGAAACTGCGCCGGATCGAGCGTCGCCGTAAACGGCTGTTCGGTCGCGTCGGCAAATTCTCTGCCGTTAATCAGAAAAATCGCCCGACTCACGCATTCGGCGTTTTCCGATTCGGTTTCGATTTCCGTTTTCTTCGTAATCGTTTCGCCGTTGTCGGGTTTGGTGATCACGGTTTTGGCTTCACACTTCGACGTTCCCGAATATGAATAGACGACCGCGCCGACGACGCAGATCGCCGCCAAACCGACGGTCGCGCCCGCGAGTCCCAACATCAGCGGCATCCTTGATTTCGAGACGGCTTTTTCGTCCGCGATCACTTCGGCTTCTTCCTTTTTTTCTGATTTTTCGGGTTCGGCAGCAACTGCCGATTCCTCGCGCCCGACGGCGGTCGAGGCGGTTTCGTCATTCTTTTTGCCGGCGTTCGCAAACGTCGCCCGGCTGGAGCCGCCGAGGGTGATTTCATCGCCGTCTTTAAGTTTTACGTCGCTTTTAACTGCTTCGCCATTATGGGTCGTGCCGTTGCTGCTGTTCAGATCAATCAGCCAGAAATCGCCGTCGCGCCATTCGATTTCGGCGTGATAACGCGAGATATTTGAATCGGACGGAAAAGCCACCGTGTTGTCGGTCGTGCGCCCCAGAGTCGTGATGCCCTGACCGAGTGTAATTTCTTTATCGTCGTATTTTAATTTCGCGTCTGCCATTTTAAGAATTGTGTAATTTTATTTTTTCACCGTTTTGTTCAGCACAAAGGTTTCGATGATTTCTTCGTTGTCATTCTCATTCACGTTGACGATTCGCACGGCGAACGGCGTATCGCCCATCTGCGAAATTAAATTCTGTTCCGAATCGTCTATCAAAGCAATCAAACTGCTCGCCTTCATTCTTCCCGACGACATCAGATTCGCCGCATTGACGTTCGTATTTTTCACGTCATCGGGCAAGCCGACGAGCCGGTCGCGGCTGAAAATCATAGTGAAAAATTCCTGCGGCGATGTTTTATAAGGAAAAAGCGTCAGCGCGCAGTCGCGTGAATTCGGAACGATATTTTTCGGACAGTTCATCGGCAAAACGTATTCGTAATTGGCGGAAACGAGATTGTTGCCGTTATTGACGAGTTTTGACGGAAAAATAATTTCGCCGGCGGTTTCGGGCGATTGCTGGCGAATGATATACAAAAAGCCGCGCTGATTCGCCTTGACCGAAAGGCGCAAACGGTCGTTCGGCGTGAACGTCGCCTGCGGGTTGACTTCCGATTCGCTGCCGTCTTTATTGACCAGCAGCAATCTCAACTGCAAAGCCATCAAAGGCACTTCGAGCCGTTTGACAATTGGTTTCGGCGCGGCTGACCGCGCGCCTTTTTTCAAGACGATGACGGGCTTTTTATAATTTTGACGGCTCTTTTTCTCGACGCGAACGATGAAAACTCTTCGGACGACATCAATTTTGTTTGCCGTCGGTTTGGCTTTCGACCTGATGGTCGCGTTCGCTTTCTGCTTGACGATCAATACTTCGTCCATCTGCGCCAAAGCGTTTTCAGCCAGTGCCAAAACGATGAGCGAAGCGACGGCGAGCAAAAAGATTTTTCCGACGGACGACTTATAATTCATAAATTTCAAGCTGTTTCCAAAAGCCTTGCGGAGCTAATTTGGTTGACGAAATAAAGCGATTTATTTGCCTTGCGTTTGTAAAACATCGGCAACCGCCGGAGCGTTCGCCGACACCGCGCAGCGAAAACCAATAATCGCCGCGACGAGTTTTTCGCCGTCTTCGCCGGACGCGACGGTCGGCGGAATGTAAATTCTTTTCGTGGTTTTCAAGCTGTCCGGCGATTTAGAAGCGAAATGTCCGCCGCGCACGACGCGGTTCTTCTCGCCGAATTCGGGATTGGAACTCGCGCTGTTCGGATACGGCTGAAAAAAAGCGTCAACCCATTCGAGGACGTTGCCCGCCATATCCAACGCGCCCGACGGACTTTTTCCACCCGCATATTTTCCGACATCGGATATTTTCGCCGTTTGAAAAGCGACGCTGCTTTTTTGAAAATCGCCGCTCCAGGGGAATTCGCGCTTCGTTTTCGTCGCCTCGTCCCACGACGCGGCTTTTTCCCATTCCTCTTCGGTCGGCAGACGTTTTCCCGCCCAGTCCGCGTAAGCCTTCGCTTCGGCAAACGACACGCCGACGACCGGCGCGTTCGGGCGCAGCGTAAAGTAATCTTTTTCGATGTGCGGATTCGGCGGCGGCTTTCCCGTCGCATCGCAAAACTTTTTATACTCGGCGTTGGTAACTTCCGTTTTATCAATATAAAAAGCGGGCAAAACGACTTTGTGCGCCGGTTTCGCCTCGTCCGCGCCCGTATCGCTGCCCATCGTAAATTCGCCCGCCGCCACCAGCAGCATCGCGCCTTTGTATTCGATTTGTTTCGGCAGATCGGCTGTCGTCGGTGAAGTTATCGGCGCAGCGGTTAAAGGCGTGGACGGAACAATCGTTTTATCGGTTTCCTGTGATGCAATCGGCGACTCGGTTTTCGATGCCGTCTCAATCGGTTTATCGAAAAATAAGAAATAAACTCCGGCGAGAAAAATCCCGGCAAATAAAAGCATCGCAAAGAGTCCGCCGATGACGAACGGTAATTTCGACGCTTTCTTTTTCTCCGCCGGTTTAGCTGATTCGACCGGCTGACTGACCGGCAGCGGCGCGGAGATATTCGGCGGCGTTTCGGCGAAATTATTCGGCACGATTGGCGGCTGATGGTCTTGAAAATTAAAATTCGGCGCGGTTTTATCAAACAAATCGGGCAGCGGAGAAGACGACGACGCGGACGGCTTAAAACTCAGCGTGTCCATATCGAAGCCCTGCAAATCGGACAATTTGAACGCCGCCGTCTTTTTTACTTCGTCAATGTTTTCGCCTTCGGACACGCGAAAAACCGGTGTCGGCATTGACCAGTCGTTTTTTCTCGGCGGCGCGGGCGGCGGATTAAAATTCGGCGCGTCCATCTCCCAATCATCTTGTTTATTTGCTGGCGGAAGATTGATATTGGGAGTGGTCGCACCCCAGTCGGCGGCGGGCGGCGAACTCGGCGGCGACGGCGTTTCCGCCTCCCAAACATCATTCGACAGATTGATATTCGGCGTGGTTTTGTCGAAATCGGAGGCATCGGACGAAGACGAATAATCTTTCGGCAAGTTCAAATTCGGCGTGGTCATTCCCCAGTCGTTGCCCGCCGTCTGCGCCGGTTTTCGATTGCCGTCGGGCGCGTGTTCGTCGGCGAACTTGCCCGCTTTCCGCCTCTCTTCATAACGAATATGCGGCATTGTCATTCCCCAATCGTCATCTTTCGGCTTATCGTTTTCGTCGTTCATCGCTCTCCTCCGATGGAATTCAAGATTCAACATTTAAGATTTAAATCGTGAACCTTGAATTCTGAATCCCGAATCATTTCTGCAAATCCAACATATCCATTCTCGTAATTATACCCGTAATCCGCTTGAAATCCTCAATCAAAACGGCGGGCGATTTCTGCAATTTTTCCTTTATTTCGTTGAAGGTCGCGTCCACTTCGACAATCGGAAAACTTTCGTCCATCACGTCGCCGACTTTCGCTTCGAGCAAATCACGGTTTTCCAGCAATTTAGTCAACACGCGGCTTTCCTTTAACGAACCGACCGATTGATTGTTTTCCAAAACGGGAATCTGCGTTATGCCGATTTCGTTCATTTTCGCCAGCGCGTCGCCGACCGAATTATCGGGCGCGACAAAAACGAGCGTTTGCGGCGCACGGGAATTTTTCGTTTCGTTGATTAATCCGGCGGTGATGCGCTGCGGTTCGAGCAACAGTTTTTCCTTCATCCATTCGTCCGAATGAAACTTCGTCAGATAATGCTCGCCCGTGTCGCAAACGATAAAGACGACCAAACCGTTTTCATCCAAATCTTTGGCGACGCGCAACGCCGCCCCGAAAATCGTGCCGGTCGAGCCGCCGCAGAAAATTCCTTCCTGCCTCGAAAGTTGCCGCGCCAATTCAAAAGATTCGCGGTCGGTGATGTTGATGATTTCGTCAATCGTCTTCATATCGGCGTTGCCGACCGGCAGAGCCTGTCCGATGCCTTCGACCAGATACGGCGTAGCTTCCGGGACGCGCCCGGTTTCTTTATAGCTTTTGAAAATCGAGCCGTATGGGTCGGCTCCGATGATTTTAATGTCGGGATTTTTCTCTTTCAAATATCTGCCCGTGCCGGAAATCGTGCCGCCCGTGCCGATGGAAGAAACGAAGTGCGTGATTTTCCCGTCGGTGTCGTTCCAGATTTCCGGTCCGGTCGTGCGGTAGTGCGCCAGAGGGTTCGCCGGATGATTATACTGATCCGGGTAAAAAGAATTCGGTTTTTCCGACGCGATGCGCCGCGCCGTCTCGACGTAATGATCGGGCGTTCCGGGTTTCGCCGCCGCCGGACAAATTACGACATCCGCGCCGAGCGATTTTAAGTAGCGCGACTTTTCGACCGACGCTTTTTCCGTTAAAACGAAAATACATTTGTAGCCTTTGACCGCCGCCGCCATTGCCAAACCGATGCCGGTATTGCCCGAAGTCGCTTCGATAATCGTGCCGCCTCTTTTTAACGTCCCGTCTTTTTCCGCCGCTTCGATCATCGAAACGCCGATGCGGTCTTTGACCGAAAATCCCGGATTGAGATTTTCCATTTTCGCAAACATCTGCGCTTTGATACCTTGCTGTTTAGCCAAAGTATTGATTTTAACCAACGGCGTGTTGCCGATCAGACCTAAAACGTCGTTATAAAATTTCATTATTTCTCCGCGATAAATATACTAAATAAGGTAAGATTAAAGCATTGCCGTAATTCTAGCCTGTGTTTCCGGCTGTGCAAAATCGCCGCCGGAAAGAGTGTCTATTATAAGATAATTTCTGCGACATTGCTTATTTCGCTTATATAAAGTATTCTGAAAAATAGTTCCTTCTCTCTTTCATCAACGGTAGCGTTTTGGATAGTTGGAGATTAGGTTTTTTTATGTATCAGAAGCCATTTGACCGCAAGCCTTCGCCAGCAACCGTTTTCGCTGAAGTCCACTTTCGTTAATAACTTCTTTGACACTCCTCAAATATAGAAGGAGAAAGGAATTTTTATGTCCACAAAACTTTACGTCGGTAATTTATCATTTAACACTTCAAACGAAGATTTACAGGAACTTTTCGCGGCAGCGGGAACGGTCGAATCGGCAAATATCGTCGAAGACCGCGAAACGGGTCGCTCGCGCGGCTTCGGTTTCGTCGAAATGTCGAGCGCGGCGGAAGTCAAAACCGCTATCGAACAGCTGAACGGCAAGGAAGTTGACGGTCGCAGTCTGACGGTCAACGAAGCTCGTCCGCGTGAAGAACGCAGCGGCGGCGGCGGCGGCGGCGGAAATCGCGGCGGCGGCGGCGGCGGCGGTGGCCGCGGCGGAAATCGCGGCGGCGGCGGCGGCGGCGGTTATGGCGGCGGCGGCGGCGGTTCGCGCTGGTAGTTTTTATCAAGCGGCTTCGGCAAGTTACTCGTTAGCTGTCGAAGCCGCAAATTTTTACACGAATAACGCTATCCGATAAACCGAGTGTCGGTTTATCAACAAAAAACCGCAAATTTATTAAGATTGGTTAGGATTATTAAGGATTGAGCCGAATCTTGGCGCAACCTATCTTGAACAGTCTTAATAAATTTGCTTTCAATCTTTTGAATTCCATTGATGTTTGACAAAAGATTTTTCGCTTCCGTTTGATAACGGTCGAGCAAAACAGAAAGGATTTAATGAACTTTAAACAATTAGGCTTGCAGCAGTCTCTGACAGACCGCTGCCAGCAAATCGGTTTTACGGAACCGACTCCGATTCAGGAACAAACCATTCCCATTATTCTTCAAGGCGCGGACATTATCGCCTGCGCCGAAACCGGCACGGGCAAAACGGCGGCGTTTTTACTGCCGCTGATCCAGCGATTTGAACAAAACAACTCAAAAGGCGTTGCCGTTTTGGTGCTTGCGCCGACGCGCGAACTCGCCACGCAGATCGAAGCTGCCTGCCGGCAATTCGCGCCGAAAAAATTGCGCTGTGTCGCTCTGATCGGCGGCGCGGGCTACAAAGCGCAAACCGCCGGCTTACGCGGAGCCAACATTATCGTTGCCACGCCTGGACGACTGATTGATTTTATGCAGCAGGGCGCGATTGATTTTTCGACTTTGCAAACATTAGTTTTAGACGAAGCCGACCGAATGCTCGATATGGGATTTTTGCCCGCGATTCGCCGCATTCTCGAATCAATTCCGAAAAAACGCCAGACGCTTTTCTTTTCAGCGACGATTACTTCGGAAGTCGGAAAAATCGCCAAAGCGATGATGAACAGTCTGCCCGAATACGTCGAAGTCAGTCGCGGCGGACAACCCGCCGTCACGATTGAGCAGACGGTTTATCCGGTGGCGCAGCAGTCGAAAACGGTTTTACTGCTCGATTTGTTAGAGCGCGAAAAATTCGACCGCGTTTTGGTTTTCACCCGCACGAAACGCGGTGCAGACCGTTTATCGCATATTTTGGAAGCCCGTTCGCACAAAGCGACGCGCATTCACGGCGACCGTTCGCAATCACAGCGCGAAGCCGCTCTGCGCGGTTTCAAAAACGGCAGCACACGGGTTTTAGTGGCGACCGATGTCGCGGCTCGCGGAATTGACATTGATTCGGTGTCGCACGTTATCAATTACGACGTGCCGGAAGTGGCGGAGGACTACGTCCACCGCATCGGGCGCACCGGACGCGCCGGTCAAACCGGACGCGCCATCACGCTCGTTTCCCCGAATGAAGAATTGACGATGCGGACGATTGAAAAGTTAACCGGGCAAAAAGTCGAACGAATTCTGCTTCCCGCGTTCGGCGGCGTTCTGCCGGTGGCGGAAAAACCGAAAAAGCCGTTTCGCACTTTTAGAAGCCGCGGACGGTAATTCGAGACGATTCAGACTTATACCAAGGAGAATTTTATGATTAAGAAAAAATACGCAGTTGACGAAAAGGTCGAAAGAATGTGTTCCGGTTGCGATACCGAAAGCGTCCACACGGTAACGACCATTACCAAACAGGGACAAATCACCAAACTGACCTGCGATGTCTGCGCGACCGTCAACACCTACAAAAGCGGCGTGAAAACGGCGGTCGGAATGATGGGCAAAGCCAGCAGCGTCTATGATCGAACGCGCAAATACCGCATCGGACAAGCGATGCAGCACGCCACCTTCGGACAGGGCGAGGTGATGGCTCTAATCGAGCCGCAGAAAATTGATGTGCTTTTCGGCGACCAGGTGCGTCGTTTAATTCACGCCCAAGCGTAAGCTTCGGATAAATAACAAAGAGGAACTTAAAGAAAGATTTTGTGTAGAGTCTTTTCTGAGGTTCCTCTTTTGCCGTTTTTGAGTTTTTTTCTACGGTAGTGCTAAACACTAAATTCGTCGCATCTTCATTGACAACGAAACGCCGCCGGTACTGCCTTTATCAATCGCCGGACTGAGCATTAATAAAAAAACGATGCGTCGGTGTCGTGCCGCCGTTAATCCGCAAAACGGCAAGCAACAGATTCAGCAGCGAAAGAATCGTTCCCGTTTGATTGCCGATCTGATTGAAAGCCTGAACACTTCCGCGATTGCCGATCAGAGTGTGTTCGTTTGAAGCGAATAAAAAAGGCGACTCGAAAAATCGAATCGCCCTGATTGACTAAATCGAATGAAGATTATCTTCTGCCGCCTTTCAAAAGCAAACCGATGACCAATCCCGCCACCGCCGAAATCAGCAGTGCTTGTCCGGGTTTTTGGCGGGCATACTCCTTCGCGTCTTCGACTAATTCTTTCGGGTCTCTGCCTTTTATTTCTTTGAATTTCTCGTTCGCCGCCGTCAAAGTTTCGCTGGCGTAGTCTTTGGCTTTGGTTGCCGCGTCCTGAAATTTCTGTCCGTATTCCTGCGCTTGTCCTTTGAATTCGTTTATATAATCGTTCGCCTGTTTGTCTTCGCCGTTATAGATTTCCGGCTTGATTAACGATTGTTCCTGATTCGTGTTTGTTTCCGTCATTTCCTTTAATCTCCTTATTAAAAACCTAAATTTACCGTTTTCGTCTGAACTTTTCGGTTGCGGCTTTGATGCCGCTTCGTCTTCAAAAGTTGATACGAAAAGTTTTCCGCGAAGTTCGCTTCCGACGTTTTGGATGTGATTGACAAAAAGTTTTTGAAATGAGAAAGTAAGTGCTTACTTACTTATTTACTCGGAGAAATTATTGATTAGAGAAATAGACATTATCGAAACGGCGGCGGGCAGAATGTCCGGCGACGAACGGCGCATACAGATTTTGGAGGTCGCCATTAAACTGTTTTCACAGCGCGGTTTCAGCGGCACGACGACCAAGGAAATAGCGCGGCTCGCGGGCGTTTCCGAAGCGATGGTCTTCAAACACTTCGCCAACAAACAGGAACTTTATTCGGCGATTCTCGACCATAAAGCCTGCGACCGGCAATTTCAGAATCGGTTCGACGATTTGGTAAAAAAGACCGAAGCCAAAGACGACTTCGGCGTTTTTTACACGATGGCTTTGAACGCGCTGAAGAATCATTCGGAAGATTGTGATTTTATGCGGCTGATGCTGCATTCGGCACTCGAAGAACATGAACTGGCGCGGATGTTTTTTGAAAGTTTTATTACGGATATGTATCGTTTTTTGAGCGACTACATTCGACAGCGGCAAGCCGACGGCGCATTTCGTGAAATCGAGCCGATGATCGTCGTTCGCTCGTTTATGGGAATGTTCGTGCATCATTCGCTCCACAACATTCTCTGGGACAAAGAGCAGAGGATTTTGGAAATTTCCAACGAGGAAGCGGCGCGAAATTTCACTGAAATACTATTAAACGGAATTGCGAAAAGATAATTCCAGCAATCATAATGAGCAAGCAAATAATTTTCAGATCGACACTTCTCAGCGTTTTTTTAAGCGTCGTCGTTTTGTTCGCCGCGTCGTGCGGCGGCTCGAAAGCCAAGTCGGTGAACGCCAACGCCAACACCGCGCCGACGACGATTGAGGTTAAAACGGCGCAGGCGGTTGTTCAAAATATGCCGACGTATTTTGAAGCGACCGGCAGTTTGGCGAGCGACGCGCAGACGGATGTCGCCCCGACGGTCGGCGGCAAAGTAACGGCGGTTAATTTCGACATCGGCAGCTACGTTCAAAAGGGAGCGGTGCTAGTTACGCTCGACAACCGCGACGCGCAGAACCGCCTTGACCAGGCGCAGGCGCAGGTCGCCCAACAAAAACAACTTGTCATCCAGGCGCAGGCGCAGGTCGAACAAGCAATTGCCAATTTGCGGCAGACACAGGCGCGGCTCAACGTCAAAGACGGCGAAGTTTTTAATATCGAAACATTTTCGCAGGTCAAAACTTTCAAAGCGCAGCTCGAATTAGCCGAAAAAGAATTAGCCAGAGCGACGCGGCTGCTCGAATCGGGCGATGTCTCGCGCTCGACTTACGACCAGCGAAAATCACAGCGCGACGCAATTCTCGGACAGCTCGACGAAGCGCGGTCGAACGCCGCCGTCGCCGTCAAAGCGATTGACACGGCGCGTTCGCAGGTGGACACGGCGCGGACGGCGGTCGGCAACGCCAACGCCGTCGTCAACACTTCGCAGACGCAGGTCGAAGCGGCGCGAAAATCGGTCGGCGATGCGGTGATCTACGCACCGATCAGCGGTTACGTCGCGGAAAGAAACGCCGATTTGGGCGAATTCGCGGCAACCAGCAACAAAGTAGCGACGATTGTCCGCACGTCGGTTCTGCGCCTTAACATAGACATCCCCGAACAGGCAATCGGGCAGATCAAAAACGGTCAGGGAATTTCTTTGCAAACGACCGCTTACCCGGATAAGAATTTCGCCGGAACCATCGTGCGAATCGCGCCGAACTTAAACGCGACTTCGCGGACTCTGATGGTCGAAGCCGAAGTCGAGAACAGCAGCGGATTATTAAAACCCGGACAATTTGCCACGGTTCGCATCGCGCAGTCGGAGGCGAAACCGACAATTATGATTCCCGCGACCGCCGTTAAAACCGAAGGCGATAACAACAGCGTTTTCGTCGTCAAGGACGGACGCGCCGAACAGCGCACGGTCACGCTCGGCGTTTTGGAAAACGACAAAATCGAAGTCAAACAAGGCGTTCAGGAAAACGAAGCGGTCATAACAGCCAATTTGAATCAAGTTTACGACGGCGTTTTAGTCAGACAGTAGAAATGCGAATCTACTTTGACAATTGCAGTTTGCAGCGTCCGCTTGACGATCAGGCACAGCCGCGAATTTTTCTGGAATCGCAAGCAATTTCGGAGATTTTTGCAGCGTTTGAATTAGAAATTTTCGAGATAGTCGCTTCTGAAATTCTCGAAATCGAATTAAATAAAACGCCCAGTCCCAAACGCAGAAGACTTGCCCGGAGACTTTTAGATTTAGCGGCTGATAAAATTTTGACGACGAAAGGAATCGTCAATCGTGCCGCCGAGTTTCAGAAGCGCGGATTTGCGGCGTTCGACGCTTCGCACTTGGCAGCAGCGGAAGCCGCGCAGGTAGATTATTTTTGCACTTGCGACGACAAGTTTTTGAGACGCGCCAAAGCGCAGAACGATTTAAAGATTCGAGTTTGTAATCCGCTCGAACTGGCACAGGAGATTTTGTGATGAATACGACTATCGAAACACCTGCCGAAATTACTGAAGAGGCGATTGAATTTCTTTGCCGCGAAATGGGCGTTGTTAAAACGATTCGCTTTTTGCAGCAGTTCAGCAACGGTCGCGGGGACTATACGAAGGAACGCGAAAATCTTTTTAAAGATTTGACGGTTGCCGACATCGTGGCGGAAATCAAAAAAACAAGAAAGATTAAGTAGCGAGTAATTTGTAAAAAAGGTTCTCATTCTTCGTTCGGAATAGAGAAATCGAATTTTGGGCGAACGAAGGAAGAACAAAAGATAACTGACTAAAAGATTATGCAATGGTTAGCAGAGATTTGTGTGAAGCGTCCCGTGTTTGCGACGATGATTATTTTTTCGCTCGTGACGGTCGGGGCATTTTCTTTTTTTAGTCTCGGCGTTGATCTTTTTCCGAAAATTGACTTCCCGACCATTACGATCACGGTGATCAATCCGGGCGCGTCGCCGGAGGAAATCGAGACGGAAGTTACGGATAAAATCGAAGAAGCCGTTAACACGGTTAGCGGGATTGACGAATTGCGTTCGACTTCGATTGAAGGAATTTCGCAGGTTTTCGTCCAGTTCGTCCTTGAAAAAGATGTGAACGTCGCGGCGCAGGAAGTCGAAAACCGCGTTCAAACCGTAATTCCGAATTTGCCGGACACCGCCGAACAGCCGACCGTGCAGAAGCTCGACACCGATGCCGCGCCGGTTTTGCGAATCGTCGTGTCCGCCCCGACCAATCTGCGCGAAGTGACGGAAGTTTCCAAAAATCAGATCAAAGAACGCATCGAATCCATCAACGGAGTCGGTCAAGTTTCTATCGTCGGCGGGCGCGAGCGTCAGATCAACGTCTGGGTTGACCCCGACAAAATGCGTTCGTATAACGTGACGGCGGGCGAAATCTCCAACGCTCTCGCCACCCAAAATTCTGAATTTCCGAGCGGCAGAATTGACGGCGGACAGACGGAGACGAGCGTTCGCACCGTCGGAAAAATCAAAAAGCCGGAAGAATTCGCCGAAATTCCGGTTGCCGTGCGCGGAAGTTATACGGTCAAAATAAAAGACATCGGCTATGTCGAAGACGGCGCGGAAGAACTTCGCACCGAAGCGCGTTTGAACGGTCAGCCCGCCGTCACCTTAATCGTTTCAAAGCAGTCCGGTCAAAATACGGTTGCCGTCGCGCAGGCGTTAAAAGAACGTCTCAAGGAAATCGAACCGACTTTGCCGGCGAATTATCGAATGCAGATTATCGGCGACAACTCGATTTTCATCGAAAACAGTCTGCACGCCATCGAAGAACATTTAATCGTCGGCGGTTTTCTGGCGGCAGTCGTCGTGTTCCTGTTTTTGTGGAACATTCGCACGACGATTATCGCGGCACTGGCGATTCCGACTTCGATTATCGCCACTTTCGCGCTGATGTATGCGATGAATTACACGCTCAATCAAATCACGATGCTGTCTTTGACTTTGATGGTCGGCATCGTCATTGACGACGCGATTGTGGTTTTAGAAAACATTTATCGTTTCGTCGAAGAAAAAGGAATGTCGCCGTATCAGGCGGCGATTGAAGGAACGCGAGAGATTGGTCTGGCGGTTCTCGCCACGACGCTTTCACTGATGGCGGTGTTCGTTCCCATCGGATTTATGCAGGGCATCGTCGGGCGTTTTATGTCGTCGTTCGGTCTGACGGCGGCGTTCGCGGTCGGCGTATCCTTGATCGTTTCGTTCACTTTAACGCCGATGCTCGCGGCGCGTCTGATTAAAGCACCGAAAAAAGAAGAAACCGCCGAAGAAATTCCGACAACGGAAGTTCACGGCGACGGAATGATCGAAAATCGTCAGCCGAAAGCCGCGCATTCCGGCGACAGCAAAAACAGGGGATTTTATCGGTATATTGACAGCACATATACCTGGATGCTGAAGTTTTCGATGGTGCATCGCTGGCTGATCGTCGTGCTGTGCGTTCTGGTTTTCCTCAGCATTTACCCGCTTTTTCTTTTCGTCGGCAAGAATTTTTTGCCGACCGACGACCAATCGCAGTTCGAGATTTCGATTCGTGCGCCGGAAGGTTATTCGATTTCGGCGACTTCGCAGTTGTTTGAACGAATCGCCACCGACATCCGCAGGCTCGAAGGCGTGAGCGATACTTTGACGACCATCGGCGGCGGGCAGCAGCAAATCGTCAACAACGGAACGATTTTCGTACGGCTTTCCGAAATCGGCGAACGCTCGCTTTCGCAGGAAAAGTTGATGGTCAAAGCGCGTGAAGTTCTAAAGACATATCCGCCGGAACTGCGAACCGGCGTTCAGCCCGTGGCGGCGTTCTCCGGCGGCGGACAGCGCAACGCCAACGTGCAGTTTTTGATTTCTGGACCGGACATCAAAAAGCTCGAAGAAATCTCCGCCGTTCTGCTCGAAAAGATGAAGCAGATTCCCGACGCAGTGGACGTTGATTCGACCTTGATCGGCGGCAAACCCGAAGTTCGCTTGACGGTTGACCGCGATACCGCCGCCGATTTGGGAGTTAGCGTCGGCGCGGTTTCACAGGCGTTGAACACGCTCGTCGCCGGAACCGAAGCGACGAGTTTCACGCAAGGAACGGATCAATACGAAGTCCGCGTTCGTGCCATCAATAATTTTCGCACGGATGTCGAAGGCTTAAAACGCCTGCTCGTGCCGTCAACCAAACTCGGCACGGTAACGCTCGACCGCGTGGTCAAAGTTTCCGACGGCACGGGACCGAGTTCGGTTGACCGTTTGAATCGTCAGCGGCAGGTAACGCTTTTGGCGAACACCCGACCCGGCGGTTCGGCGACGAGCATCACGGCGGCACTCGACGGTTACGTCAAGGAATTGAATTTGCCCGCCGGCTACACGACCGGCTACGTCGGGCAATCGAAGGAACTCGGCAAATCCTTGTTCTACTTTATGCTGGCGATTGCGCTGTCGTTTATTTTTATGTATATCGTGCTGGCGGCGCAGTTTGAATCGTTCATCCATCCGGTCACGATTCTGCTGACTCTGCCGCTTTCGATTCCGTTCGGAATTTTGTCGCTGCTGATGACCGGGCAAACCGTTAACATCTTTTCGGGACTCGGACTTTTACTTTTATTCGGCGTGGTGAAAAAGAACGCGATTTTGCAGATTGACCACACGAACCATCTGCGCGAAACCGGAATGAGCCGTTACGACGCGATTATCCAAGCGAACCGCGACCGTCTGCGTCCGATTTTGATGACGACGATTGCCCTGGTCGCCGGAATGATTCCGCTGGTCGTTTCGACCGGCGCGGGTTCGGGAACCAACCGTTCCATCGGCGTTCTCGTCGTCGGCGGTCAATCGCTCTGTCTGCTTTTGACGCTGTTGGCGGTTCCGGTTTTTTATTCGTTGTTTGACGACGCGACCGAGTGGCATTTATTCGGTCGGTTAAATAGTTTTTCGTCGAGAGTGTTCGGCGGCTTGAAGCGCAAATTTACGACGAAGACGAGTTCCCTCGTCGGCAAATAACTAAGGGTTTTATTTTATGAACAAGCAATTATTAACAATTTTTGCCATCACGATTTTCGGTTTCGCTTCGGCAAAAGCGCAAGAGGCGACTCCGACTCCAATGCCGTCGCCGTCGCCGACCGCTTCGCCGACTCCGGCGGCAAATCCGGCGGCGACTCCCGCACCGGATGATGTGCAGAATGTCCAGCCGGAGGATTTGCAGGGCGTTCCGGCGATTGCGCCGAATTATCAGCGGAACGATTTGAGCTTGCCTGATTTGGGGCGCGTCGGCGTTGATATGATGAAGCAGAAATCTTTGACTTTGCGCGAGGCGATTTCGATGGCACTGGAAAACAACAAGGACATTGAAGTTACGCGCCAGAACGTGCGGAGCGCGGAGTTTGATGTGCAGTCGGCGCGTGGTTTCTACGAGTCGCGTTTTACCGGACAGACTTTTTACGAACGTGCGAAAGTTCCGGTTTTCAGTTTTTTCGGCGGCGGTTCCGACGGTTCTTTGACGACTTCCGGCTTCAGCGGAAACGCCGGGTTAAACGGCAGCATCCGGCAGTCCGGCAGCACTTTCAGCGTTCAAACCGACAGTTCGCGTAATTCGACGAACAATCTTTTCTCCCTGGTCAATCCGACTTACACGCAGAATCTGCGTTTTCAATTCGCCCAGCCGATCTTGCGCGGCAGACGTTTCGATCAGGGACGGCGCACGATTGAAATCGCCAAACGCAATTTGAGTTTGACCGACACGCAGTTTCGCCAGCGTTCGATTGAAATTATCGCCAGCGTCCAACGCGCTTACTGGGATTTGACTTACGCGCTTCGGAATTTGCAGGTGCAGCGCGATTCGGTCAAAGACGCGAAAGATCAGCTCGAACACAACCGGCGACTGGTCGAAGAAGGACAGCTTGCGCCGATTGATATTGTCGCCGCCGACACGCAGGTCGCCAATTTCGAGCAAGCCGTTTACGACGCGCTTAACACGGTCGCGCAAAACGAAAACGCGCTGAAAAATTTGATCGCAAACAATAAAGACGATGCGTTGTGGAGCGAAGCCATCACGCCGATTGATCCGGTTGATTTAGACGCGCCCGCGACGACTCTGCCCGAAGCGTTATCGGCGGCACTGACGAATCGCCCCGAACTCGAAGTCAATCAAACACAGAAGGACATTAACGCCATTGACCAGCGATTTTTCCGCGAACAGAACAAACCGCAGATTAACCTGATTGCCGATTACACTCTGACCGGCGCGGCGGGGACTTTTAATCCGGGCGCGGTCAATCCGATTGGTGGAACCAGCACCACGCCGACTTTAAATCAGGTGATTGCCAACGTCAACGCGCTTTCGGCACAGACGAACCCGACGTTGCCGCCGATTACGCCGATTCGGATTAATACAACGACGCAGACTTTGCCAAGCAATCTGCTCGGCGGTTACGGTTCAGCTCTGGAAAATTTACTGGCGAATCGTTATCCGACTTACCGAATCGGCGTGCAGTTCGATCTGCCGCTGTTCGGCAACAAAACTAACAAAGCCCAACTCGGCAAATCGCTGGTCGAAGGCGAAAGATTGCAGACGCAGCGCGCCCAACTCGAACAAAACATTCAGGTTGACGTGCGAAACTCTTTGCAGTTCGTCCGCACCGCCGAAGCACGACTCCGAAGCGCGGCGATTTCACGGGAAAATTCGGTCAAACAATACGAATCCGAACAGCGCAGATTAGACGAAGGACAATCGGACATCTACCGTGTTCTCGAACGCCAGACGGCTTTGGCAACGGCACGAAGCAGCGAACTCCGCGCCCAAACCGAACTTAACAAAGCGATTGCCGATTTGCAGCGGGCGACGGGAAATTCGCTTAAGGCAAATAACGTCGAGGCGCGTTTGCGGAAATAAGATTTTTAATGGTGAATGAAAGATAATTTCTTAAGGTAGTGAACTAAAAGTAATGCTTTGTAAATTGCCGCTGGCATAAGACGAGTGGTTAGCCTGGCAAAAGACCGGCTTTAGCCAAACTTCTAATTTGACCTCAGTCTTGAGTTGAAAAAATGTGAAAGATTTAACACAGAGGCACACGGATTGAAGATGATTTTCACAGATTTTTTGAAATAAATTAGTTTGAGATAGTAAAAAACATTCGTTTTTATCTTCTTAAATCCGTGTGCCTCTGTGTTAAATTCTTATTTTATTTCAACTCAAAACTCAGGTTAATTTAAATTTTTCCTTATCGCTTGAGCGCAATTAGGCTGAAGCCAAACGGACAAATTTAATTTTTGGAATTCGGCTCAAGCCTCGCGCTTGAATATCTTGTCCACTAGCTAAAGCTGGTGGCAATTGATGAAAAATTCATTAGCATTACTTTTAGTTCACCACCTTTCTTAATTCACCATTCACCGTTCACCATTAAAAATTGATTTTTTCGCTCGCCGAAATCTCTCCGTCAATTTTTTGAATGGAATGTTTGTCGAAATTGAGGTCGTCGCGTTCGGGGAAATCGTTGCGGAAATGTCCGCCGCGTGATTCTTCGCGCCACAACGCCGCCGCCGCGACGAGTTTGGCTAAAGTTACGAAATTGCGCGACGACGTGCCGAGATTTGATTTCTCGATTTGCGCGAATTCTTTTAACGCTCTGTTCAGAGAATCTTTATCACGCAAAATCCCGACGCGCTCCCACATCACGCGCTTAACGCGCTTTTTGACAGCCGTGGAGATGCCGGATGCCGGATGCCGGATGCCGGATTCCAGGTTCTTGCTTTCCAATTTTGAATTTTGAATTTTAAATTTTGAATTATCGGCAACCGCCGATGCTCCCGCCCGCGCCCCGAAAACCAGTCCTTCGAGCAGTGAATTCGATGCCAGACGGTTTGCGCCGTGAACGCCGGTGCAGGAAACTTCGCCCGCCGCATACAAACCGCGAACCGTCGTTCTGCCGTGCAAATCGGTGCGAACGCCGCCCATATAGTAATGCGAAGCCGGCGAGACGGGCAGCAAATCTTTGGCGATATTCAAATCGTAAAACTTGCAGGTTTCGTAGATTTTCGGAAAGCGTGTCCGCAGGAATTCTTCGCTCAAATCGGTCATATCTAAAAAGACGCTGCGCGTTCCCGTTTTCCGCATTTCGGCGACGATGGAGCGCGAAACTATGTCGCGGGGCGCGAGTTCCTGGCGTTCGTCGTAATCGCCCATAAATCTTGCGCCGAATTTATTTCGCAGAATTCCGCCCTCGCCGCGCATCGCTTCGGATAATAAAAATCTGGGCGCGTTTTCGATATTGAGCGCGGTCGGATGAAACTGCACGAATTCCATATCAGCCATTTCCGCGCCCGCAAAATAAGCCATCGCCATTCCGTCGCCGGTTGCCACGGGCGGATTCGTCGTGTGCAAATATAATTGTCCCGCGCCGCCGGTGCATAAAATTACGGCTTTCGCATAAATCTCACGCGGAGCGCGCAGAATCGGGTCTAAAAACCGAACGCCGACGCATCTTTCATCCTGCATAATCAAACTTTCCGTGTTGGCGAACGGCATCAAAACGATATTTTTCTCCTGCCGCGCCCGCGCAATCAGAGCGCGAACGATTTCCTTGCCCGTCGAATCGCCGTGCGCGTGCAGAATGCGCCGCCGTGAATGCGCCGCTTCCTGCGTGAACGCGAGTTTGCCGCCTTCTTTATCAAACTCGATGCCCCATTCGATCAGTTGTTTGATATATTTCGTGCCGTCGGAAACGAGCGTCTCGACCGCTTCGACATCGCACAAACCCGCGCCCGCAATCAAAGTATCTTCTTCGTGCAGTTCGGCGTTGTCGTCGTCCGACAGCACGACCGCGACACCGCCCTGCGCGTATTCGGTGTTCGATTCCTGCGCTTTGTCTTTGGTTAAAACCGTAACTCGCGCACCGCTTCCCGCCAATTCAATCGAAGCACGAAGCCCGGCGACTCCGCTGCCGATCACGATGTAATCCGTTTCTAATGCCATTAAGAAAAATGTAGCAAATTATTGTGGGAAAAGAAAAAAGCCTGTCCGATTTCTCAGACAGGCTTTCAATCATTGATCTCTTTCAAGAGTCGGTTTTTCAAATTGTTTGAGCATCTTCCAAAAGATTATTAAACTTCCATCCGTATCTTTTCGATAAATTTTGAGGGCGACCAGTAAATCTGCGTTATCGAAACTTATTGCCCGCAAAGCGTAGGAATGCCCGATACTGTATAAAACCCGATTTCGGTAAGTCGCAGTCGGTGTTTCGTAACTATATACTTTGCGCTGCTCGCTTCTGACTTCAATTTCTTTTGTCGGCGGCTGGTAATCGGAGAGAAAAACTACCTCGCCAGTCTCTGTGGTGATGTCTGCCAAAGGAACATTGCCCAAATCAGCGATGAAACCATAGTCGGCTCCGGCAAAACCGACTTTTAAGTAATTTTGTTCCAATCCGACTTGAGCAATTTTTTGGTAGTCGTGCGATTTGGTTGTGAAAGAGTAATATGCGCCGCCGCCTTGAACGGTGAATTTGTGGTCGTATTTTTCACGCGGCATCAACCGGAAGACTTCAAAACCTTCTTTTGCTGCCTGTTTCAAATCTTTGGCATCGGGCGAGAGCGCGTCGGTTTCCAAGATTTTAATTTGACCGTTCAATTCGTCAATTTTCTGGAGTTTTTGTTCGCGGGTTAAATCTTGCGCGTTGATGGCGGAAATAAAAAGCAACGAGAAAACTAATACCTTTAAATTGAAACGCATAAAACCTCCTAAAGAAAAAGCACTCTGAGAATGTTAACTAAACGCAAACATACCAGAGTGCTTTGCGATAAGCAATAAAATTTTACCAGTGCAGAGTGTTTAGCTTCTACTGTTTTTCCACTTCATCCCGCCGCCGATTGATTAAACTCGCCACGAAGCCCGCGCCGAAACCGTTGTCAATGTTGACGACCGTCACATTCGACGCGCACGAGTTGAGCATTCCCAAAAGCGCGGCGATCCCGCCGAAACTCGCGCCGTAGCCGATGGAAGTCGGCACGGCGATCACGGGAACTTTGACCAGACCGCCGACGACCGACGGCAGTGCGCCTTCCATTCCGGCGACGACGATGACCACTCGCGCCGACTGCAAAACTTCCCTTTCCGATAAAATGCGGTGAATTCCGGCAACGCCCGCGTCCCAGATTCTTTTCACCGTGTTGCCCATCGTCTCGGCGACCAGCGCGGCTTCTTCGGCGACCGGAATGTCGCTCGTTCCGGCGGTTACGACCGCGATTTCGCCTGTGCCGAGTTCCGTTTTATCGCGGTGCAGACGAATCAAATTTGCCGATTCGTGCCATTCGGCTTCGGTGAAAATGTTGCGAATCTCGCCGAAAACTTCGGCGTTGGTGCGCGTAATCAAAACATTCGGCGATTTGGCGGCGAGCTTCTCAAAGATTCTAACGGCTTGTTCCTTCGTCTTTCCCTGCCCGAAAATCACTTCGGGGAAACCCTGCCGGGCGGCGCGGGCGTGGTCAATCCGCGCATCGCCGATGTTTTCGTAAGACAGGTTTTTGATTTGTTCGGCGGCTCGTTCGGCGGAAATGGCTCCCGACTTGTGCGCCGCTAAAATCTCTGCAATATCGCTTTCTTTCATAAGATTCAGGATTCGAGATTCAGAATTCAAGATTTAAGATTCAAGGTTTGAGGTTAAAAAATCAAGTCAACTCTAAATTCTGAATCCTGAATCCTGAATCTTGAATCTTGAATCTTGAACTTTGAATCTTATAAGGTAGAATTTCCAGAGAGGAAACGAATGATTAACAGAGACGAATTTCGCGCCGCTCTAGGAAGATTTGCCAGCGGCGTAACGATTATCACCACGGTTGATGCCGCCGGACACAAACACGGCATCACGGTCAGCGCGTTTTGTTCGGTGTCGCTCGCGCCGCCGCTTATTTTGGTTTGCATCGAACGGCGCACGGGCAGCCATCACGCTTTTGAACAAAACGAATTTTTCGCCGTCAACATTCTGCGCGAAGACCAGCAGCATCTTTCAAACCGTTTCGCCTCGCATCTGCCTGACAAATTCGACGGCATCGAATATACCGTCAACGAACACGGCATTCCCGTCTTAAAAGATGTTTTAGTCAACCTCGAATGCCGCCGCGTCAACGCCCACGAAAACGGCGATCACACCATCTATATCGGCGCAATCGAACGCTCGACGGTCGGCGACGGCAGCCCGCTCGTTTACTTTCACGGCGATTACCGCAAACTGCAAGGCTAACTGAAATTACTTAAATCTATTTCTAAAAGCAGCACTTTCGACGAGTCGGCGGAAATTTTTACACCAACTCGCCGCTTTAGCCGGAGAGAATAACTAAGGTTATTACTTATTGACCTTAACCGATTGCATAGCGTATAAAAGTTCGGTGTAAGAAAACCGCGAGTCGGTTCAATACAAAGTTCGCCGCCTCTTGAGGTATGAACGAAATTGCGTTTAATGTATTGTTGTTTATTGAAGCCGTCAAACAGTATCTTCGTAAGGTTGTTAGCTTAAAATTCTAGGAGAGATTTTCTTATGTTCGGTAATTTTACTTCACTTGTTTAGATTCCGTCCGATACTACATCGGAAGCTAAGAGTTTAATTGAAAAACACCTGGCAAGGCGTAGCAACAAGTATATTTGGTATGAAGAAATAGGAAAAGATTTAGTAAATTATCTCGAACGCGCCGATTTAATCCTGGAAGTCTTTCGACAAGTTTCCTCAATTCAACAATCTCATATGCTCGCCGCAAACGCCGCGTTTGTCGAAAGTTTAAATGAGAAACAAATCCAAAATTTGCACACAACCGTATCTGGAAAGTATTTGCTTGATAGTGTGCAGTTGCGTCTTAGTCCAACACTAAATTCCGGTAATCCGTCAATTAACTCAACCAAACTGACAACGCTGTATATGAAAATTGAGCGCATTCGTGTGCCGATTATCGTTAATGACAAACGACCTTATATGGGCGAATTGGTTGACGCTAACGAAGACTTGGGTATTGACCCAAGCATTGCGCTTGGACGCGCCGACTACTCATTCAGATTTGGCGGCGGACACGACGGCGAAACACTGGCTGACCAAAACAATCGGAGCGCAGGTAAAAGCTACGCCGGGAATTAAGGGAACTGTCCTGAGTTACTATTATCAAGGAGATGGCGTATGGAACGTCCTGATTTTGCTGGACAATACACAGATAGTTTTAATCATCAAAGATTTAGTGGAGTTGGGTGCAAAAATCAAACTCGCACCGCTGACCACAAGAGACAATGAGAAAACGCCGCGCAGAGATGAATCGAAATTTACAGATAAAACCGGAAACCCGACCAGCCAAATTAAGCTCAACGCCGGCGATGTCATCGGCACGACTTCAGCTTGGAATTTAAGTTCGGCGAAAACATTTTATCCCGGTTTTCCCGCTTCACAAGTCGGAACATTTCACTTCGCTTTTATGAAATACGAGTTTGTGCAGAATTATCGTTCAAAAGCGACGGGCGGCGGCGGAGTCGCCCCTGACGATGTTCGTGATAAAATGTCGGAAAAGGAAAGGCAGTCAACTCCGGCTCTGAATTGGTATATTGCTCCGCTCAGTCCTTTGAGTCCGGTTAAATGTTTCAAGCAATAATCCGGCAGGTATAATGTTTAGTTGAGTTAAATATGGTTAAATCATTTTACTGTGCTTTTGTTATCTTCATTTTTTGCGCGGCGGCTTTCGGTCAAGGAGTCGGTGAACCAATTTTAAGAAAATCCGACGGAAGTATTTTACTGGCAAAAGTTGCCCCGAACGGAGAGGATCCGTCAGAAAAAATTATTCACACGATAGAAAATACACAGGACAAATTGGCGAAAGACCCAACCGCCAAATACGCCGTTAGAATTTGTTCCGCCGATGTGCTGCCCGTCGCTTTTGCCAATGCGGGTGGCTTACAGTTAGCCGTCAGACAAATAACGCTGCAAGTTGATAGTTTAAGAAACACTCTGTTTTTAGAGTTTTCCGAATCCAACATACTGCTTTTGCGAAACGACAAAAAATGTGGCTTGGGCAAAAATTCGCCGCCGACAGAATATTGGTTTGTTCCAAGCGATGCCGAATTACCGGAATTCGTCGAAGTCAGAAAGCAAAGCGATATAAATATCCAGAGCCTGATATTTAATTTCGGAGAGTTTGACGAAAAACTGCTCTCCATATCCGCGCCTGAAAATGCGCCGCTCAGTGAAAAATACTACCGTCTGGTTAAAGACAAACTTGTTGAAATGCTCAAAAAAGACAAAACTTCACTTTTGCTTATCGAAACCTCGCAAACTGTTTTGAAGCAAAAAAAGAAAATTGTTCCGCCTGAAGCCGATGCTTTAAAGTTATTCTTAATCCGGCAAGGAATCGCAGAATACCGAATCTTTATCAAAAAAAGCGGCTACCATTACCAGGAGTCAAACACAAATACAGATTTTTACCCGAATGTAACAATGATCTATCAAAAGTAGCAGTGTGCAACTCGAACGGACACGAAGGCAAGCTAGGCGTGATGAAAATAAACTTGACTGTTTGCAAAGTTGGACGCTCCGCGTGAAAATGATGGCGGCGGCGAACAATTCAATGGACGTGAGGGCGAACCAGCGACTTTGTTATTTGGCTTGTCCGTTAAACTCAAACGGGCTTGGCGGTTTCGCCCCACGTCATCTCAGCCGTTAGCTTGCTCGTGGTATCCCGCGACAGAGATGTTAAAATAACGGCGAAAACAAAATTCTGGAGATGCCGATGACCGACCTGTTAAAAAGAATTACTGTTAATCCCAAACAATGCGGCGGACGACCTTGTATTCGCGGGATGCGAATTCGCGTAATTGACGTGCTGGAACTTTTCGCGGCTGGTTTGACTACTGAGGAAATTTTAGAGGAAATGCCCGACCTCGAGCGTGAAGATTTACAAGCGTCTTTAAAGTATGCGGCACAAAAGTTTGACCATCCGATTCTCGTCGCCGCCTAATGATTTGGATTGACGCACAAATGTCGCCCGTGATTGCCGCTTGGACTACGGCTAATTTTCCCGTAACGTGCTTTGGCAGTTCGAGATGTCGGCTTGCGAGATGCGGAAGACCGCGAGATTTTTCTTGAAGCGCGAAAACAATCGGCAATCGTGATGACCAAAGACAGCGATTTCATTCTGCTGCAAAATAAGTTGGGCGCACCGCCGAAAATAATCTGGATAACCTGCGGAAACACATCAAACGCCAGACTAAAAGAAATTCTAACCGCTACGTTGTCGGAAGCAATAGAGTTTCTGAATGCGGGCGAAAACCTGGTAGAAATAAACGCAAGCTAACAATTCAATGGACGTGCAGCGTAAACAGCGACTTTCTTATCACGTTGTCCGTTAAACTTTAGCTGGCTGGCTGGCGGTTCCGCCCCACGCCATCTCAGCCGTTATGCGAAATGTCTTTGACGCTGTGCGAGTGTCTTGAAAGTCGTGCGAAGCGTCCGCAACGCCGTGCGAAGGTCTTGAGAGTCGTGCGAGTGTCGGCAACGCTGTGCGAAGTGTTTTTATCGTCGTGCGAAGTGTTTTTGCTGCTGTGCGAAGCGTCTTTGCTGCCGTGCGGCGGGTTTTGAGGCTGTGCGGCGGGCGGAATTTTTCAGCGCATTGGTTTTAGATTCGATTCGCTTGCCAATCAATGAATTTATCATTTTGAAAGTCAGATAAAAGGAGAAAATAAATGGGTTACACGGAAAACGCGATTTTTAACGCGGGAATTACGACGGACGGTTTCGGCGACGCGGACGCGGGGGCGTTTAAGAAATACGAAAGCCGTCGGGTATTTTGCTGATTTAAAGGCGTTGGTCGCCGAGGCGAACGAATCCGGCAGTTTGCGACGCGCTTCGGGCAGCGCGATGGAAAGCAATACGGAACATAAAGGCGTTTTGAGACGCTCGGTCATCGCCAATATGCGCGAGATCGCCCGCACCGCCAAGCTCAAGGAAGAAGAAGAACCGAATTTCGTCAACGAATTCAAGATGCCGCCGCAGAATCTGAATTATCAGAAAACCATCGAAGCCGCGCACGCTTTCGCCGCCAAAGGCGCACCGATTGAGGCGAGCTTTGAAGAATACGACTTGCCCGGCGGGACGTTTCAGGAATTGATCGCCGACACCGCCGCGCTCGAACAGGCGAACGAACGGCAGGGCGCGTCGGGAACGTTGAAGGTCGGCGCAAACGCCCGTCTGGACGAAGTTTTGAAAGGAATTTTAGATTTCCGGCGCAAAGTTGATGTGATCGCCCGCAACATCTTCGCCGGTAACCCCTCAAAACTCGCCGAATGGCTGACCGCCAGCCACGTCGAACGCTCCCCGAAACGCTCGACCACGCCGAAACCGAAACCGTAAAAAAGCGGACAAAACTAGGCACTGTTCACTGTTGAAACTGTGCGCTGCCCGGATAGAAATCTTTCCGTTTAACAATGAACAGTCAATAGTGAACAGCGCATAGTTTCGACATTCGCCCGACTTTCAAAGAGCGCGAGTAACTGCGGAGACCGCGCAAAATCAAGTTTCCAAACAACTTCTAAGATTTCTCCGCGTCGAGCATTCGCTGTAAATCCGTTTCGTCGAGCGTGTAAACTTCGTTGCAGAATCCGCAGGTCATCTTCGCGCCTCTGTCTTCTTCGAGCATCGCGGCGACTTCGACTCTGCCGAGTGAACCGATTAAAGACACGGCGCGGTCGAACGAACAGTTGCATTTGAACTCGATTTCCCTTTCCTCCATAATCTCGAAATCAATTTCGCCGAGCGCGAGCCGCACCAAATCTTCCGCCGTCGCGCCGTCTTTGATAACGGTCGTAACGTGCGGCGCGTGTTTGATGGTGTCTTCGATCATCGTGATAATATGTTCGTTCGCGCCCGGCAGCATCTGAATCATCACGCCGCCCGATGCCGCGACGAACGGCTCTTGATTCTGCAATAAAACGCCCAATAAAACCGCCGACGGAATCTGTTCGGATTTGGCGAGATAATACGCGAAGTCTTCGGCGATCTCCCCGGACACGAGCGGCACGGAACCGACGTAAGGCTCGCGGTGCAAGCCCATTTCGTAGCCCGATTCGCGGATGACGTAAAAAGTTCCTTCGCCGATCACGCCCGAAACGTCGAATTTGCCGTTGCTTTTCGGCGGCAGTTCGGGATGCGGATTTTTGACGTAGCCGCGCACTCTGCCGTGCATATCGGCTTCGGCGGTGATGCCTCCGACCGCGCCGTCGCATTCGATTTTCACGGTCAGACGGTCGAAGTCTTTAAGGCTCGCGCCGAGCAAAAGTGTGCCGGTCAAAACGCGACCGAGCGCGGCGGAAACCGTCGGCGAAGTTTGATGGCGGCGGACGGCTTCGCGGGCGATTCCGGTTGTGATCGCCGCCATAAATCTGACTGTTCCGCCGGCGGCGGTTCCGTTGATAAGTTTTTCCATCCTTTAATTTTCGGAAATCGGCGCGGGATAAGTCAAATGATATAATTTTTGAGAATTATTTCCGAATGCGAAAGTTAAGGCGTTACTTTAACTTACACGATATTTGGTCTTCATTCCACGCTTTGCCACAATATATTGTGCATTTTTTTGTTGACAAGCGGATTTGAAGTCGGGTATATTTCATCTCACTTGATAGAAATCAGTCTGAGTTTCTAACACACAACCAAAATTCGATGCTTCCAAATCTTGTGTTTCGCAAATGCAATTAACGGACGAAAATTCTAAAATATAATCTCGCCGTCTCTCGAAAGACGCGATTAAGGAGAACGAAAATGAGTGCAGTTTTTGAGCCTGTTACGACGGGCAGCTTTGTCGCCAAAAATGGTAAATCGAACGGCGGCGGCGCGGGCGTTTCCCGCCGCCGCGAAATCAAACCGATTGGGTTGAATGGTCAGAAAGTCGTCAGCAAACGCTACGCGCTGAAAGACGCGAACGGCGAACCGCTCGAAACCTGGTCGGACATTGCGCGGCGCGTCGTCGCGCACGTCTCGAAAGCCGAGCAAGACCCGATAATGCGCGATTATTTTTATAATTCGATGCTGGAAATAATGCTCAACCGCGAATTCATTCCGAACACGCCGTGTCTTGTCAACGCCGGCAAACCGAAAGGGCAGCTTGCCGCGTGTTTCGTTTTGAACGTCCCCGATTCCATCGAAGGTATTATGCAGCACGCGCAGGCGGCGGCGATCATTCATCAAACCGGCGGCGGCACGGGAATGACTTATGAATTTATCCGTCCGATGGGCGCGATGGTCAACTCGACACGCGGCGTGGCTTCCGGTCCGGTTTCGTTTATGAACATCGTCAACACGATGACCGAAGTCGTCAAACAGGGCGGTGTGCGGCGCGGCGCAAATATGGGAATGATGCGCGTTTCGCACCCGGACATTCTGCGTTTTATTCACGCGAAAAACGATCAGCATTCACTGACGAATTTCAAT
>JAYVGL010000017.1:0-20010 GCA_043772175.1 Pyrinomonadaceae bacterium
GGTTTGAGTTGTGAACTCCGCTAGACGAGGAATCGAGCAACGGCAGCAATTTCAGTTTGTGTTGCGGTTAAGTCTGAAGCCTCCCAAATTTATACGAAAAAAAGGCTGGTGTTTCAAACGAAACACCAGCCTTTTTTTCTATCGGATGCCGCCTTTTGTTACGATCACTTTCCGTTCTTCTTTAGTTCCTCTTTAAACTGCGATTCAAAAAATATCGCGTAACCTAAAAACTGCGGATTACTCTTAAATTTCTCTTTTAGCAGATCGAACGCTTCCTGCCCGCGCGGGTCGGCTAGTTTGATGATTGACTGTGTGCCGTCGAAAACTCCCTGAAAATCGTTGTCGGCGAGTGCCGCTTTGAATGCCGCGAAAATCAGCGGGAACGCTCGCGGATCGCCTTTACCGGACGACGCGATCACTCCCAAAGCGGCACTGCGGACGCTCGGAACTTGTGTTTTGTCGTTGACGTATTTCAAACCCAAATCCAACGCCCGTTTGTCTCCGAGCGCGGCGATTCCGCGCAGACCGGCGATTTGAACGCGACCTTTCCAGGATTCTTGATTGAGCAATTTAGAAAGCGCGTCGTAAGCCCTGGCATTTTTCGTCGCGCCCAGAGCGATTGCCGCGCTGTCAACGACCGCATAACTCTGATCGTTCAATGCCGATAGATAAACGTCGGCGTATTTCGCGTCTTTGGCTGCGCCCAAGAAACCGAGCGCGTCGGCGCGAACCAGCGAGTTTTCATCTTTGGCGGCTTTCAGCATCGTCTGTTCGGTCGGCGCGTCAATTTTAATTTGAACTTCACTTCCGGGCGTTGGCGGAGCGAGCGTTTGAGCAATTGCGCCGATTGCCGCACGACGCAGGAGCCACGAGGAATCGCTCGCCGCGACGGTATTAAATGCCGTCAAAACTTTCGCCTGATCGGTTGCCGCCGCTTTTGCAAGTTCGGTCATCGCCCATCGTCTGCCGGTGATGTCTTTGTCTTTCGTCATTTGATAAACGAGTTCGTCAACCGATTTATCGAATTTCAACTCCTTTAAAATCGCGCCTTCGTAATCGAAATTAACCAATTGCGGAGCGGTCGGCAAATCGAAAGTGTAAACATTTTCGGCTTGCGGTTTGACCCAGACTTTCTGGACGCTGCCGTCAATTTCGATGTCAACGTAAGTTTGGAAAAACTCGGTTTGCGGAAACTCGTTGTTCGGATCAACTTTCTGCGTTTGCTTGACGTTAAGGGTTAATTTTTTCGCCGCCGCGTCGTAGGTTTTCGACACTTCAAAAATCGGATGTCCCATTTTATAAAGCCACTGGTCGAAAAACCAATCCATAGATTCGCCGGTCGTCTCTTCAATCGCAATCCGCAAATCTTCGGTCGAAACCGGCTGGTGCGCGTTGTCGGTCAGATACTTGTTGATTGATTTGAAAAATCGCTCGTCGCCGAGATGTTTTCTCAGCATATGCAGAACCGAACCGCCGCCGGGATAAGCGTAATTGTCAAACATCGCGTCTTTGTTGGCATAGTTTTTGGTGACAATCGGGCGGCGATTGCCCTGATTCCAGGTTTCCAAAGTCTGCTGCTGATTTTTGCGGATGTCGTCAATCAAAAAGAAATCTTTGCCTTTTAAATTCTCGTGCCAGAGAGCTTGAAAATAGGTGGCGAACGATTCGTTAAGCCAGATTTGTCCCCAATCGCGGCAGGTTACGTAATCGCCGAACCACTGGTGCGCCAGTTCGTGCGACTGCAAAGATTCGCTGTCGGTGTCGAGGAGTTCGCGTTTATCGTGAATCATTTCTTCGATCTGCGTCGTCGCCGAAATGTTTTCCATTCCGCCGCCGAAATCTTCGACGAAAGTTTGCGAATACTTCGGATACGGATATTTGACACCGGTTTTTTCCGAGAAAAACTTGATGGTCGCGGGCAGATTCTTCGTCGTTTCGGCGACTTCCGCCGCTTCCGACGGATAGCCGTAAGCGTAAATCGGAACGCCTTCGTATTCGCCGTTTTTGATTTCCGTGTATTCGCCGACGACGATTGACGAAAGATAATTGGAATACGGCACATCCATTTTCCAGTAAAAAGTGCGCGTGTTGTCGCCGTTGTCTTTGGTTTCGACGAGTTTGCCGTTGGAAATCACCGAATACGGTTTTTCGACCGTTGCCTTTAACTCGGACGTGCGAAAATCGTTCGGCGAATCGTAAGACGGAAACCAGTAGCGGTTAAATTCCGTTTCGCCCTGCGACCAGATTTGACGCGGTTTGTCGGGTTCTTCCGCCGTCGGTTTGATAAAACGCAGTCCGCGCCCGAAACTGCCGATGGCGGTTTCCGCGTCCGCCGTATTGACGTAATTGGTTTTATAAACGATTTTGACCGACAGTTCCTCGCCCTTTTTATAAGCGCGGTCAAGGGTGATAACGAGATTGTCGTCGGTTTTTTTCTCGTCGTAGCTGTATTTCAGAGACGTTCCGCTTGCCAGCGCGACGGAACTGATCGTCATCGCCGCCGCGTCCAAACTGAAACTCCGCAATTCCTTGAACGGCGCGAGCGTTACGACCGTATTGCCGAAAGCCTGCGCTTTTTCCCAATCGAAACGCAGATCAATCGAGACGTTTTTGATGTCAACTTCACGGCTGCGAATGTAATTGACGGGCGGGAGTTTTTTAATCTTCTCGTCGTCCTGCCGCTGCTGCGGAAATGACGGCAGCGGGCGGGCGGCGTTAGCGATTTGGGCGAACGACAGCAAAAATAACAGCAGAAAAGCCGAAGCCTTAGCGCGAAATGATCTTGGATGCATATTGTTTTTTCAAATGAATTTAACCGAAAATAGTTTTTGATACGGAAACTAATACGTTTAAAAAGAAAATCAGTTTCAAGCCTTCGGGTAAAAAGCGACGCGGCAAATCAGAATTGACAATTTGGAAGATGCCGAGTTGTTTGTTATTTTTTCTAAAGACAATACTTTTCAGGAGAGAAAATTTTATGCCTTTAGAATTGGAAGACCGCGCCCACGCTTTGGAAAACGAGTATATTTACCGCAGAGAGCAGGAGTTGATGGAGAAACTGAGAACTAAAATCAGTTCGGAAAACTTGTCGGCGGGCGAGATGAGCTGCCCGAAATGCGTCGGCAAATTAGTCGAAACCAAGTTTGAAAACATTAAAATTGACGTTTGCGACACCTGCACGGGCGTTTGGCTCGACGCAGGCGAATTCGCCCGCATCGCTAATCACGAAACGGAAAACAAAGGCTGGTTCAGCCGTCACTTCGGATAATTGAAAATGACTTATGAACAAAAATAAATTTTCTAAAATATCGTTTTGGCTGATCGCCGTTTTTGCTCTGTCACTGACGGCTTACGCGCAGCAGGCGCAGTTAAAAACCGCGCTTCCGGCAACGGTCGAAAGTTATCAATTAAACAGCAAATTGACGGCGCGTGAAATGCCGTATCGCGTCGTCGTGCCGGTCAATTACAAAACGGAGAAAACCCGCCGTTACTCGACGATCTATTTGCTGCACGGTTTGACGGGGCACTTCGACAACTGGACGGAAAAAGCCAAACTCGCCGAATATGCCGCCAAATACGATTACATCATCGTGACACCGGAAGGCAGTAACGGCTGGTATTCCGACAGCGCAACCGTCCGGGACGATAAATACGAAAGTTACATCGTGCAGGAATTGATTCCCGAAATTGACAAAAATTTCCGCACCGTCGCCGACAAAAATCATCGCGCCGTCGCCGGACTTTCGATGGGCGGTTACGGTTCTCTGAAATTCGGTTTGAAATATCCCGAAAAATTCGTTTTGGTCGGAAGTTTCAGCGGCGCGTTACAGGCGGCTTCGCTGACCGACAAAATGCTCGGCAACAGTTGGAAGGCTCTCACCGATTCGATTATGAGCGTTTACGGCGCGGAAGATTCGGCGACGCGCAAAGCCAACGACGTTTTTAGAATCGTCCGCGAAATGCCCGCCGAAAACGCGAAAAATCTGCCGTTTATATACGTTTCCTGCGGCACGGAAGACGGTTTGATCGGCACGAACCGCGAGTTTTCGGCGTTGATTTCGGAAAAGAAAATCCCGCACGAATTCCGCGAACTGCCCGGCGTTCACGATTGGAAATTCTGGGACGCGCAGATTCTGGAATTTTTGAGAACGAGCGAGAGATTCATCAAATAGACGGAGAAATCAATGTTCAAAAAAATAATCGCGGCGTGTTTGTTAATCTTCGCCGGACTTTGCCTGACGGCTTTCGCGCAGGAAAAAACCGTCGTCAATAATCCGAATGCTAAAAAGATGCTGCTCGGCAAACATCTTTTGTCGCTGCAATGGATCAGCTGGGATTATTTCGGGGCGGCGAACGTCGTTAACAAAAGCGGCGTTTACTATTTGAAAGGCGAACAAAAACAGCGCAAGGGAACCGATTACGTCAAGGTTGACGGCGTAATCACGGAAATCAACGCCAAAGATTTTAAGTTCGACGGCACAATCGAGATGCAGATCAGCCACATCAACGGCGGCGCACCTTGCAAACGCGAAGGCGAAATGACTTTTGCCGCGACCAAAAACCGCAAATACTGGCGATTACAGGCAATGGACAGCCCGTGCGAAAGCGTAACCGATTACGTTGATGTTTACTTTCGCGGAAAATAAATTAAATGCTCAATTTTGCCATCGAAACGGCGCGGCAAGCCGGAAGTATTCTGCTCGAAAAATTCGGGCGCAACATTAAAATCTCGAAAAAAGGCGAGATTGATTTGGTGACGGAAGCCGATTTAGCTTCGGAAAAAGCAATCATCGAACGAATCAAATCATATTATCCGAAACATTCGATTCTGGCGGAAGAATCGGGCGAAGCGATTAGTTTGGATAACGCAAACACCTGGAAATGGATTATTGACCCGCTCGACGGCACGACGAATTACGCGCACGGTTATCCGTGTTTCTGCGTTACGCTCGCCCTCGAACACAACGGCGAAATCGTCGTCGGCGTAACTTTCGACCCGACGCGCAACGAGCTTTTCGCGGCGGAAAAAGGCAGAGGCGCGACGCTGAATAACAAACCGATTCGCGTTTCGGACACTGAAAAGTTGAGCGAATCGCTTATCATCACGGGCTTCCCATACGACTTTAAAGAGCGCGAGGATTTCGCCAAGCATTTGAATAGTTTTCTTTTGAAATCACGCGGCGTGCGGCGCGACGGTTCGGCGGCGATTGATATGGCGTATGTCGCCTGCGGTCGGCTCGACGGATTTTGGGAAGAAGGCTTACACCCCTGGGATGTCGCCGCCGGAGTTCTCCTGATCGAGGAGGCAGGCGGGCGCGTTTCATATTACGACGATTCGAAATTCAGCGTTTACGCGCCGCCGATTTGCGCCGACAACGGTTTGATCCACGGCGAAATGCTGGCGATCTTAAAGTGAAAAAGAAGAAATGTGAAAAAAGGGAAAAGTTTGCAATCACCTTACAAGCAAACTTTTCCCTTTTTCACATTTCTTCTTCTCACTTTTCCCTTTACGGCAGAAACGCGCCCGGAGTCGGTTTGTCGCCGCTTTGCCCGAATTGAACGCCGGTAAATCCGGCGGTCGAGCGGTTCAGATACCACGTTCCGTCGGCGATGCGGAAGACCGCGATGTCCGATTTGCCGTCGCCGTCGTAATCGCCGACCACCGGAACATCAATCGCAACTCCGAAGGTCAAACCGTTAAAAGCGTTGTCGGAGCTTCGCAGAACGAAGAAATTCGAGACGTTTCGTGTCGAATCCGTTCGCACGACCGCCAAATCGGTTTTGCCGTCGCCGTCGAAATCTCCCGAAATCGGTTTGTCGGAGGCGATTCCGAATTGAATTCCGCGAAACGCATTGGTCGCGCTTTCAAACAGATACCAATTGCCGCCGCGAAAAACCGCCAAATCGCTCAAACCGTCGCCGTCGAAATCGCCGATCACGGGTTTGTCGCCGCTCTGTCCGAACTGCTGCGCGAAAAATTGGCTGGCGATGCTGCGTAATTCGTAGAAAGTGCCGTTCGACGGGCGGAAAACCGCGAGGTCGGCGCGTCCGTCGCCGTCGAAATCAGACGGGACGGGAAGATCACCAGCCGCACCGAATAAAATCGCCGAAAACGTATTATCCGAGCTGCGAAGCTGATACCAATTGCCGTTTGACGGGCGAAAAACGGCGAGGTCGGCTCTGTTGTCGCCGTCGAAATCCGCCGGCACGATTTTATCGTCCGGTGCGCCGAATTGAACCCCGCGAAATCCGCCGGTTGATTGATTCAGATACCACGTGCCGTTTGACGGGCGAAACACGGAAACGTCCGATTTGCCGTCGCCGTCAAAGTCGAAACGACTGCGGGCGACTCGCGTGATGACGACATCGTTGCCGTCGCCGCCGCGATAAGTGATGCGAAAAGCCGTATTTAACGCGCCGCCGAAAACCGTCCCTTCGGGAGCGTTCAAAAATGTTCCGACAATCGCGTCCGTGCCGTCGTTTTTTAAAATCGTGAACGAATCGCCGATTGCCGATTGATAAGTTCCGTAAGGAATCGGGACGAGCCGCGCATTGTTCAGCGACACCGTTCCCGTCACGTTCAGTTGATCGTAGCCATTCATTCCCGCCGCCGCGCCGCCGATTTTACAGGCATAGATGCCGTTGGCGGTGAAAGTCAAACCGTTGTTGACGTTCAAAATCCCCGTCGGCGAAGTCAAAGTTCCCGCGCTTAGAACTCCTGCCGTAACCGTTGTCGCGCCGACCGTTCCCGTGCCGCCGAAGCCGCTGAATCCGAATTCGCCGCTTCCGATTGTGCCGCCGTTGATGCTTACGGTGCTGTTCGGAACGTTTGCGTCGGCGACGAAAATGCCGTCATTTAACGTAATCGCGCCGCTGTAGCCGGTCGCCGCCGCCAATAGACACGCGCCCAAACCGTTTTTGATGATCGCGCCCGAACCCGAAATCAGTCCGATGCCGAAACCGCCGTCGCCGTCAATCGTCAAACCGCCGCTGCCGACCGACAAAACGGCGACCGTCGCCAGCGAAGTGTTGGCGGCGGAAAAAGTCTGCGCTCCGCTCGTCGCAATCGAAGTGTTGATCGCCTGAACGCCGCCGCCGATTATCAAACCGTTGATCAAACGAAACGGGTTTCCGCTGATGGTGTAACTGCCGCCGTTAATCGTCAGCGACCGAAAGGTCGTTAAAATGAAAAAATTATTGTTAATCGAAAACTGCGCCGCCGCCGCCGGAAAAACCAGGTCGTCGCTGGCGACCGGCGCGACATCGTTCTCCCAGTTCGCGGCGGTCGTCCAGTTATTATCCGCGCCGCCGCCGTCCCACGTTCTGACGGCTGAAAAAGCGTTCGTTGAAAAAGCGAACGCAATGAAAATGAGTAATAGAAAAAACTTTTGCATCGGGAAAAAACCTCTGAAATCTATAAGATTTGAACACTGCGAATTTAGCACGAATGCAAATTTTTCCGCAACGAATCAGTCAAAGTAAAGTTTCCCTGCGCTTTCGGCTTGTGCTAATCTTGAAAACATTCCGATAAAAAAGCATTTTGATTCCTAATAATTTATGTCGTGGTTCAGCCGCAAACATCCCAAAATCGAAGAACAACCGAACGACGAAGAAAGGCGCGTCAAAACCGAAGGCATTTTCGTCAAATGCCCCGAATGCGACAACGCCCTTTACAAACGCGAACTCCGCGAATCGTTTCAGGTTTGCACACACTGTGCGTATCATTTCCGTCTGCCCGCCAGAGAAAGACTCGACTCACTTTTCGACGACGGCAGTTATGAAAAACTCGACGAAGAAGTGATGTCGGCGGATCCGCTCGGCTTCGTGGATACGAAGCCGTATATCGAACGCCTCGAAGCGGCGAAAAAATCATCCGGGCTGCCCGAAGCGATTGTGTCGGGCGCGGGCAAAGTCGGCGGACATCCGACTTTCGCCGGTGCGATGGATATGTCGTTCATCGGCGGTTCGATGGGTTCGGCGGTCGGCGAAAAAATCACGCGCCTGATCGAGAGAGCGTTGAAAACTCGCGGCGCGGTGATAATTTTTGCCGCCTCCGGCGGAGCGCGAATGCAGGAAGGCACATATTCTCTGATGCAGATGGCGAAAATTTCCGCCGCGCTCGCTCAGTTGCACGACGCGCAGTTGCCGTTCATCTCCGTTCTAACCGACCCGACGACCGGCGGTGTTACGGCGAGTTTTGCGATGCTCGGCGATGTCATCATCGGCGAACCGAAAGCGTTAATCGGCTTTGCCGGACCGCGTGTGATCGAACAAACCATTCGCCAAAAACTCCCGAAAGGCTTTCAGCGCAGTGAATTTTTACTGGAACACGGAATGCTCGATATGGTCGTTGATCGAAGGGAGTTGCGCGAGACGATCATTCGTTTGCTTAATTTTATGATGAACGAAAATATAGAAACGCCGCCGCTTTCAACTTAGCCGCGCACGGTTAAAATTTGCCGAAGTTGTCATTCGAGTTTTATGCGAATCGGCGGTCAAAACGAGTTACTGTTTGTCGAAAACTTTTTTCTCTATCTCTCTGCGAACTCCGCGTCTCTGCGTGAAATTTTCTCTCACGCAGAGACGCAGAGTTCGCAGAGAGATGCCGGATTAAACGGGTTTTTGGCTCGCATCCACAGCAATTTACTACGAAACCGATTAGTTTTGAATTTATCGAATGTTTTCGACCAACAATTACAATCCGCTCGAATTCGTGCTTTTCCCGCCGACCTTTGTAAATCAAACCAAACTCGAAAACGCCGTGCGCGGCAAAACCATTCTCATCACGGGCGCGACCTTCGGCATCGGTGAAAAGTTGGCTTATCAATTGGCAAAAACCGATGCCCGACTGATTTTAGTCGCCCGCACCGCAGAGAAGTTAGAACAAATTAAACTCGAAATCGAAGTGGACGGCGGAAAGGCGATGATTTTCCCGACCGATTTGACGAACACCGAAAGCGTCGAAAATCTTTTGCGCGAGCTGAAAAAACTGCCGGACGGCATTGATATTGTGGTTAATAACGCGGGAAAATCAATTTTGCGTTCGATCAAAAATTCGCTCGACCGATTTCACGATTTTCAGCGCACGATGGCATTAAATTATTTTGCGCCCGTTCATCTTTTATTGGGTTTGATGCCGATTTTGGAGAAAAACGGAGGACACATCATCAATGTTTCGGCGGTTAACGTGCTGTTGATTCCTGCGCCTTTCTGGGCGGCGTATCAGGCATCGAAGACGGCGTTCGACCAATGGTTTCGTTGCGCCGCGCCGGAGTTAAACGCAGTCGGAATCAGAACGACTTCGATTTATCTGCCGTTAGTGCGAACGCGAATGATCGAGCCGACCGCCGAATATAAAAACGCCCCGGCGATGTCGCCGCATCACGCCGCGTCAAAAATCTGTCGGGCGATTTACACGAATACTCGCAATTTTTCGCCGTGGTGGTTGATTTTCGGACAGCTTGCCTCGGTTTTATTTCGCTCTCCGTGGGAAATTTTAATGCCGCGATTTATCGCAAAGAAGAACTTATTTGATAAAAAACACGAAGAAGATGCGAAGTCGAGCAAAGATTAAAAATAATTTACAAGATTGATATTTTTTATTTTCATACGATTCGGTTCGATTGCGAGAACGATTGTTTCGAGATGTTCAAAATACTGCAAAAACTAATAAACATCCACCTTCTAACGCCGAAGGGTTTGTATTATTTGATAACGGCGATTGCGGTCGAAGGCTTGAATTTGATGACGCTTCTGCGTTTTGCGTTGAAGTTGCATGGAAGGAAAATCGCGTTTGTTGACGAAAAAGAGGAAATCAGTTACGCGGATTTATATCAACAATCACGACGGCTGGCAGATGTTTTGCGAACCGATTATAATCTCGAACCAAAACAAAAAGCCGCTCTTTTGTGCCGCAACAATATCTCTTTTGTTCGTGCGATATTTGCGGTTTCGAGACTCGAAGCGGATATTTATTTGCTGAACCCGGAGATGACCGGCGAGCAAATCGAAAACTTGAATGTTCGCCATAAATTCGATTTTTTTATCTACGACGCGGAAGTTTCCGAAGCGATTGACACCTTGAAACTTCAAAAAAAATCGTTGATAACTTACAGCGAAACCGCGCACTCGATTGAAAGTTTAGCCAAGTCCGATTTGTCAAAATCCGTCAAAATAAAAAAAGCCTATTCGACCAACATCGTCGTTTTAACCGGCGGAACCACCGGAACGCCGAAAATCGCTAAACGCAAAGCCTCGATTTTTAACTTTCTCAATCCGTTTTTCGCTCTGCTCACGAAGCTGAATTTGGACGCTTACCAATCGGTTTACGTCGCCACGCCGGTTTATCACGGCTTCGGCATTTCGGCGGTTTTCATCGGGCTGATTCTGGGCGAAAAAATGTTTATGCGTAATCGCTTCGATGCCCGCCAAGGCTGTGAACTGATTCGCGCCAACCGCATCGAAGTCGTAACTTTGGTTCCGCTGATGCTGCAAAGAATGCTGCAAACCGACGCGGCGGCGTTATCGTCTTTGAAATGCGTAATTTCGGGCGGCGCGGCGTTGAATCCGACTTTGGTTGAGGAAACTCTGGACAAACTGGGCGACGTTTTATTTAATCTTTACGGAACTTCGGAAGCCGGTTTTTCGGTGATGGCAACGCCGGAAGATTTACGCCGTTCGTCAAACACCATCGGCAAACCGATTGCGGGCGTAAATCTGAAAATCCTGGATTTGGAAAACCGGCAAACCGCTGACGGAAAAGTCGGAAGGTTGTGCATCACAAGCAGTTGGACGATCAAAGAGGCGGAAACCGAATCTATCGAAACGGGTGATTTAGGTTATCGGGACGAACTCGACTTTGTATTTTTGTGCGGCAGAAACGACGAAATGATCGTCTCCGGCGGCGAAAACGTCTATCCGATTGAACTCGAAAACGTTCTTCTGAAACACCGCGAAATAAAACAAGCCGCCGTCATCGGCATCGCCGACGCGGATTTCGGTCAAAGATTAAAAGCCTTCGTCGTCCCGGCGGATAACGGTGAACTCGACGAAACACGGCTTTTAGATTGGCTTTCATCCCGCGTCGCCCGCTTCCAAATGCCGAAAAGCATCGAGTTTACCGGCGATTTGCCGGTAACGTCGGTCGGCAAAATCAACAAAAAAGCGTTGGCTCAACGGCATTGAGTTTCGCCGAATCAATAATGAATTATCAGGAATCAGTTGAATATCTTTACAATCTCGGCAATGAAGTTTTGACGATGAAACTCGGACTGGAGAACATCACGAAACTGCTCGCCGCGCTCGGCAATCCGCAAAATGACTTCTTAAAAGTTCAAGTCGCCGGAACGAACGGCAAAGGTTCGACGTGCGCTTTTCTCGATGCGATTTGCGTTTCGGCAAATATCAAAACCGGACTTTACACTTCGCCGCATCTGATTTCAATTACGGAAAGAATCAGAATCGGCGGCGCGGAAATCTCCGAAAACGATTTTGCGAAATACGCGACGCGCATCAGGGAAACGAGCGAAAAATTAGTGAGCGCGGGCGTATTCGAAACCGTGCCGACGTTTTTTGAACAGATAACGGCGATTGCTTTGAGCGCGTTCGCCGAAGCGAAAATCGAATTGGCGATTTTGGAAACGGGTTTGGGCGGACGCTTCGACGCGACGACGGCAGCGAAGGCGGAAATCGTCGCCATTACGCCGGTTGATTACGATCATCAGGAATACTTGGGCGAAACTCTGCCGACAATCGCGGCGGAAAAAGCGGCGATTATCCGGTCGGATACGCGGGTGATTTTCGCGCCGCAAAAAAGGGAAGTCGAGCAGGTGATTTTCGGACGCTGCCGCAAAGTCGGTGTCGAACCGATGGCGGCGGACGCCGCAATCACCGTTAAAAAATACGAATTGAGGGAAGTCGAGCCAATGCTTTCCGCTGATTTCAAAACCGCGAACGGCGTTTATCCCAACGTGACTTTGGGCTTGCGCGGGCGGCATCAGTTGACCAACGCGGCGGTCGCCGTCGCGCTCGCCGAAACGCTAGCCGACTTTGATTTCGTAATATCGAAAGAGCAAATCGTCAATGGATTGGAAACGGCGAAACATCCGGGACGTTTGGAATTTTATCGTGGGATTTTGTTTGACGGAGCGCACAACGTCGCGGGTGCAAAGGCTTTGAAAAATTATTTGGACGAATTCGTCCGACAGCCGATCACGATGATTTTCGGCGCGATGCGCGATAAGGATTTGCGGGAAATCGCCGGTATAATTTTCCCGAAAGCCGAAAATTTGATTTTCACCAAACCCGACAACTCGCGTTCTCTGGAAACGGCGGAACTCCTGAAATTCGTGCCGTTAAATTGCGAGAGCAAGGCGTTTGAAACCCAAACGGTCGCCGAATCGCTCGAAAAAGCGCGGGAGATTTCAGTGGAAAATAATTTAGTTTTAGTTACGGGTTCGCTTTATCTGGTTGGCGAAGCGCGGAAAATACTAAAAAGCGAACTTGAAATTTGAAATTTGAAATCTACAATTAAATCTATGCAAAAATTGGTTTTAATCAGACACGGCGAAAGCGTATGGAACAAGGAAAATCGGTTTACGGGCTGGAAGGACGTTGATTTGTCGGACAAAGGCAGAGCGGAAGCAAAAGCGGCGGGGCAATTGCTGAAAGCCGAAGGTTTTACGTTTGACGAGGCTTACACATCGGTTCTCAAACGCGCCATCCGAACGCTCTGGATCGTGCTTGACGAGATGGATTTGATGTGGATTCCAGAAACGAAATCGTGGCTTTTGAACGAGCGGCATTACGGCGGTTTGCAGGGTTTGAACAAAGCGGAAACCGCCGCGCAATACGGCGACGAACAGGTTTTGATCTGGCGCAGAAGCTATGCGACGCTGCCGCCGGATTTGCTCGAAACCGACGAGCGATATGCCGGGAGAGAAGTGCGTTACGCTTCGATTGAAGCCGAAAAATTTCCGAAAGCCGAAGCCTTAAAAGAAACCGTCGAGCGCGTCGTGCCGTTTTTTGAAAGCGAAATTCTCCCGAAAATCAAAGCCGGAAAACAACTTATCATCGCCGCGCACGGCAATTCACTTCGCGCTCTGGTCAAATATCTCGACCGGATCAGCGACGAAGAAATCGTGAAAATTAACATCCCGACCGGCGTTCCGCTCGTCTATGAATTCGACGACGCAGTGAAGCCGACGAAAAGTTATTATTTGGGCGATCAGAAAGCGATCAAAGCCGCGCAGGATGCCGTCGCCAATCAGGGCAAGGCGAAATAACTTTTTCAAACTTTATATTTTGACGATTAGCTTGTAGGTTTGACTTGACTTTCCCCGCAAGCTAATTTTTTTTGTCAAAAAAGGAGAATAAACTATGCGATTGCTGAAAATTCTGTTTATTTTTACGATGTTTGCCGCGCTTTTGCCGTTGACGATTGCGGCGCAGAAAACTTCCAAAACTAAAAAAACGACTTCTGATAATAAGGTTTCCGACGCGGAAATTTCCGGCGGATTTAAAGAAGCCTTGTCTAAAGGTTTAAAGTCGGCGGTTGACACTTTGGGGCGTGAAAACGGATTTCCCGACGACGTGCGCGTTAGAATTCCTCTGCCGAACACTTTGCAAAAACTCGAAAAGGCTCTGCGCGTCGCCGGACAAGGGAAAGCGATTGACGAATTTGTCGGTTCGATGAACCACGCGGCGGAAAAAGCCGTTCCCGTCGCCTTCGACGTTTTTGTTGATGCGGTAAAAAAGATGAGTTTCGACGATGCGCGGCAGATTTTGTTCAGCGGGCAGGACGATTCGGCGACGCAGTTTTTCCGGCGCACGAGCGAAGCAAATTTGCGCGGGAAATTTCGCCCGATGGTCGAAGAATTTACCGAAAAAACCGGCGTGACCAACAAATATAAAGCGATGGTCGGCAAAGCCGGTTTCGCGGCGCAGCTTTTAGGCAAAGACGCGACCGATTTGGACGGTTACGTTACACAGAAGGCTCTCGACGGATTGTTTTTTATGGTTGGCGAGGAAGAAAAGAAGATTCGCAAAGACCCGCTCGGCAGAACGACGAATTTGCTCAAAAAAGTTTTCGGAATTTTGAGATAGCGGCAGGTCGCAAGAATACCTGAGTCTTGAGTCAAAAATCAGAAAGACGATTTGACGGGAATTTTCGCGGATTTGATGGATTTTCGCCGGATTTGTAAAACTATTCATCAATCCGCCGAAATTTTTTGAAAGAAATCCGCGTCCGATTTATTTTTCAGTTTCAGATCAGAATCGCGCTAACGAACAGAAGCGAGTCGAAAATGTGATTTTCTCCCGAATCGCCGGCATTTGATGTTTCCCTCCATTTTAATTAGCAGAACGACAAACTCGACTCATCGCTTTCGGTTAACTTAAAAAGTCCTGTTTGACATTTTCGGAGAATTAGAATTATTCTAAATCTAACTTTTGGGAAGTAGATTGAGCAATGGAACGTAACAGCAATTTAGGATTGACCAAACAGCGCGAAGCCGTTTTGCAGGTGATTCGCCCTGCCGAACATCATCTGACGGCGAACGAAGTTTTTGAAGAATCGAAAAATCGTTTGCCGACGATCAGTTTTGCGACGGTGTATAACTCGTTGCGCTATCTGAAAGATGTCAGACACATCGCAGAAATTCAAAGCGGTTTCAGCGGCGCAAACCGCTTTGACGCGAAAACGACCAGACACGATCACACCATCTGTAACAAATGCGGCAAGCCGGTTGATATTGATCTGGAAATGCCCGAAGAATTGGTCAGACTCGCGGCGCAGTATTCGCAATTTAAGTCCGAATCGCTGGAATTGACATTGCGCGGTTTATGTCCCGAATGTAAATAAGTAACTTAATAAATAATAAACCAAGGGAAATAAAAAATTTATATGACAACAGGAACAGCTTTAGCAAAAGAAATTATCACGGCGAAAGTCGGACAGCCCGCGCCGGACTTTAATATGGCTTCGACCAAAAATCTGGAAACGCTCGCCGAAAATGTCAAACTTTCCGATTATGCGGGAAAATGGTTGATTTTGATGTTCTATCCGCTTGATTTTACGTTCGTCTGCCCAACGGAATTAACGGCTTTTTCAGACCGCATCGGAGAGTTAAACGGTGTCGGCGCGGAAGTCATCGGCATCTCGACCGACTCGGTTCATTCGCACCGCGCGTGGCTCAAACTGCCGCGTGAGGAAAACGGCGTTGCCGGACTCGAATATCCGCTGGCTTCGGACACGGGCGGCAAACTGGCGCGTCAGTATAACATTCTGATTGAAGATGAAGGAATCGCTCTGCGCGGACTTTACATCGTCAATCCGGAAGGAATTCTGCAATACGCCGTCGTCCACGATCTAAACATCGGACGCTCGGTTGACGAAACTCTGCGCGTCCTGCAAGGACTGCAAACCGGCGGACTTTGCTCGGCGGACTGGACACCGGGACAGGAGAATTTAGCGGTCTAGGATTCGAGAATCAAGATTCGGGATTTAAGATTTGAGATTTTAATTTTGAATCCTGAATCTTGAATCCTAGTGTCAAGGAGTAAGAATTATGCCAATGAAAATCGGAGACGCAATTCCTTCATTTGAAGGCGCGACCGAATGGTTGAACGATCTGCCGGAAAATGCCGACGAATACGTCAAAGGTCAGCCGACTTTAGTTCACTTTTGGGCGACGAGCTGCGGAATCTGCAAGGAAAACTTTCCGAAATTGCAGGAATTGAAAAATAAATATACGGACAAAGGCTTAAAAGTCGTGGCGGTTCATTTCCCGCGTTACGAAGCCGACACGAACCTCGAAAAGGTTAAAGAAGCAATCACTCAGTATAGGATCGAAGACGTTTGCGCGATTGACAACAAACATCTTTTGAAAAATGCTTTCTTAAATGAGCAGGGCTGGGTTCCGGTCTATTATTTGTTCGACGCGGAAGGGAAATTGAAATCCCGTGCGGCGGGCGAGTTTGGCATCGGCGTTTTGACAGCGGCTTTGGAAAAGATGTTTGCGACGGCGAAAAGTGCGGCGGCTTAAAAAGATAGTCGGAGTGTTCAGCCGGAACGCGGCGGCAAACAGTTCACAATCTAAAGGCGAAAGGAAAAAGCCGGGATTACAAAATTCCGGCTTTTTCCTTTCGCCGCGAAATCATTTGTTCGTTAATTTAACCGCCGTGCCGTAAGCCAGAACTTCGGTCGTCGCCTGCGAAAACTCGGTCGCGTCGTAACGCATCCCGATAATCGCGTCCGCCCCGATTTCGTGCGCGTGCTGCACCATCCGATTAAAGGCTTCGACCCGCGCCGCCTCGCAAACTTGGGCAAATTCTTCGATGTTGCCGCCGACGATAGATTTCAAACCGCCTAAAATTCCCTGCGAAATGCTCGGACTCCGCACGACAATGCCGCGCACGACACCCAAATACTGCGTAATTTTTCCCATCTCGACTTCGTTTCCCGTTGTTACAATCATTAATTTCTCCTTTTTTGTTTAATTTGCCGCCAACTCCAACTTCATATTACGCGACGGTTTTCGCTTTGGGCAGCTTCGCGGTGGCGGTAATAAAGCGGCATCAATTTTTCCGCAGAAAGTGCGACAAAGCATAAGCCTCGTCTGACTCGTCGCTGAATTCGACTTCAAACGCGCCGTCTTTCCAAGTGTCAACGACCGTGCCGACTTCGCCGCGTTTTAACCCGAATTCGGGCAAATTTTCGATAATTGCAACCGCATCTAAAATTTTTATTTCATCTTTCATCGAGGTTTTACCGTTCTTCAAAAATTAAATTTATCATCGGATACGTCAAACACAATAATTATTTAGAGTTGTTTTTCGCATCTTTCCAAAGGCAAAATGCTAATTCTTTCTTTCGATTTATCGAATACAATCAACGCGCCTATTTCAACTTCGTCTTAGTATTTCCGTAAAATCGTAACAACTATTAGACCGATGCTTTTCGGCAAAATATCTTGAGCGCGAAATTGTAAAACACTCGGACTCGTCGCTTATGTCAATGCCAGCATCGTGCCGAAATCCAAATCGTGCGTAAAAACTGCGTAACCATTTTCACGCGCGTAATTCATAATTCCTTCATCGGGCGCGTCCGGCTTGCCGACGCTCGACCAATGCGCGGCTTCGATGCTTTCCGCTTCCAAAACCGCCGTCCAATCAGGCGACAAATTCATATCAATCAAAATTTTCATACGGCAAGCGGAACTTCGATTTCCTCGACGCGCCACGCCGCATAACGCAGAGATTCGCGCAAATCTTCTTCTTCGAGATACGGATAAGCCCGAATAATTTCCTCAAACGAATGTCCCGCCGCAATCAACCCGACAACCATTCCGACCGTCACACGCATTCCGCGAATGCACGGTTCTCCGCCCATTATTTTTGAATCAAATGTTATTCGCGTTAAATTGTTCATATCTTAATTCTACTAAGTAGTCGTTCACAATTAGACTTAACTATTTTGTAATTAGTTAAATGCCGGGGCAAATAGACTTATATCATCCATGACTGAAAACTCAAATTGATATGGGTAAACATAATTGTGAATGACTACTTATCAAATATAACTTTTTTTGAACTTTAATTATCTTTGGCTGTTCCTACTTCCTTTTTAAGTTTTGCTTGCAATTTTTCTACTTTCAAATCCATTTCAATTTCAGAATTATCAGTTTCTTCATCTATTTTACCCAATTCTGCAAGCCGGCTTAAAACATATTGGCGGTAATTATCAGCTTTCTCCCATTCTTTTGTTACTCCACTAATCTTATTTATTTTACTGCCTAATTCTGAATGGAAGGGGCTTGTCAGATCATAAATATCATTTTTAATGTTTCTGTGCTGTAAAAATTTGGCTTTATCTTGATTGAGAGATTGAAAATCTTCCTCCGTTAGTTTCTTTACATTTTTAAGTTTATTAATTTCCTCTTGGATTAAAGGTAGTATTTCTTTCTGCTGTGATTGCTGATATTCGATTAAACTAAAAGCGTGAGTAATTTTTCCGAGAATTGATCGGACTTCTTCGGTCAATTCATTTCCTTCCATATAAATTTCATACAAAATCCAAGCGTCTTTTAGTTCGAGTTTGAGAAAAATAATGTCGCGCCGGAGTTGCTGTAAATTGGTCAAAAGAAGCGACGGAGCAGACAAAACAACGGCGACATTTAGAAAAAATATAATTGCAAAAATAATACCGGCAATGACAAACGGAGCGGCGGCGACACCAATAGGAAAAGGAACTGATTTTAACAATCCGATTGAGGAAATGATTGAAGTAATAATTACCAAAATGGGTAATACGATTTTGAATAATTTATTTTCGTAAAACACGGAAAGAGGTTGTTTTTTGTATGAAAAGACAAAAACCATTCCAAGTAAAAAAATGTAAATTCCGAAACTTAATGCTGTAAATAATACAACCCAAATTGGTAAATTAATAAGAAAAAGCAGGATTATTGAAATAATAAAAATTGAAATTTGATATAAGAAATTTAACCGCTGATCGTAAAGTTGATGATTAGCCCATCTAAATCTATTAGAATTTTGTGAGTTACTTGGTGGAGTATCAATATAAACAAGCTGGGAAATAGTCCAAGATAATTTGCCAATCAGAAGCATTGCGAGCAAAATCGAAGCAATTTCGGTAAAGGGAACTTTGACTATTTTACTAAACTCACTGAACAGTAAATATAAAGCTCCGGCAAAACCGGCTATTGAAGCGGAAATACTATAACCATCACTCGACTTATCAGACTTAATAGTTTCTATGTCTTTTTCAATTCTATTGATTAATTCGAGCGTTAATTTAAATTCCTGTTCATCATTAAACTCATAATCTTCAAGTCTGAGGCGCAAATTTGAATTTTCCATTTTAGTAATTATTCATCAATGACTGGCTCTTGCTTTCGAGTTTTACGCCGTTCCGCTTTCCATTTTTTCCTCACACTTGCCACATCGAATTTGTCGCGTTTGTCGTCGCGCATATTTTGAATTTCGTGCTGCACTCGCGCCGCAATCAATCTATACGCTTCGGTATTAGGAACGCCGGTGGTCATCTCTTTTAATTCGTCGTATTCCAAAAATCTGCCGACTTTTGCGCCGACTTTTGCGCCTAAACTGTCTTTGGCGGGAATCGTCATTCCTTTCGGGAAGGCTTCGTAAGTTCCCCAAATGTAGATCGGCAGGATTCCGACTTTTTCGTTGAGGGCGAGGTAGCCGATGATCGGTTTGAATTCGGACATTTCGCCGGTCGTCGTGCGCGTGCCTTCGGGGAAAATCAGGGTGTTGTAGCCTTCCTTTAAGATTTCCGTGACGTGGCGCAAGCTCTGACGCAAACTTCCCGTGCGTTCAATCGGAATGAGCGTCGTGAAGTTATTCATATAGGCGCGTTTGTACTTCGTATCGAACCAGTAATCGGCAGCGGCGACGGCGACGGTTTGCTCGGCGACATCTTTGCCGAGAGCTTTTTTGATTAAACCGGTGTCAATGTGCGAAGCGTGATTCGGCGCGACGATGAAATTCGTGTGCTGCGGGACGTTCGCTTCGCCTTCGATTTTCGTTTTCAGAAGATTGTCGTAGATTTTATCTTGCGCGAAATCTATGATTTGATTTCCGACGACGCGGACAAATGACGGGATGAAAATTTCGTCTTCCTTGCGCTCTTCGGTTTTCGGCTCGTCAACCATTTTCTTGCGTTTGTCAACGCGCTGAACGGCGGATAAAAGCTCGCGGACGTTTTGAATTTCGTTCAAAGTGTCGGGCGAAATCACTCGTCCGCCCGCGTCTTCGACGGCGGCTTGGAGTTCGACGAACATCAGCGAATCAAAACCTAAATCGGCGAGTTTGTCTTCTATCGCAATCTCGGAAAGCGGGCGATTGGAAACCGACGCGACGATTTTGCGAACCCATAAAGCCGTGTCGTCGCCTTTCGATTCGGAGACGACTTTTGTTTTATTTTTCGACTTCGCATCGAGATTTTTAATCATCTCGACGACTTCCGGG
>JAYVGL010000018.1:0-6700 GCA_043772175.1 Pyrinomonadaceae bacterium
GCTCGATTTGCCGTTCAGCAAACCGGAAACTTTATTGACCAGTTGACGGATTGACTGAAAAGGTTTGGTCAGAAAGTCGTCCGCGCCGACGCGCCGCGCTTCTTCTTCATCAAACGGCTCGAACGATCCGACCAATAAAATGACGGGAATGTGCCGGGTTTCCTCATCCTGTTTAATCATTTCGCAGATGCGATAACCGTCAACGCCCGGCATATTAACATCAACCATCACCAAATCCGGCACGGATTCGACGAATTTCTGCATCGCCGCGTCGCCGTCGCCGACCGCCACGACTTCAATGCCTTCGTCGGCAAACGTCAGGTTCACGACTTTTTGAATCGTTACCGAATCGTCCGCCAAAAGTAATTTGTGTTTTGACACGAGGTGAATTTTCTCCTTATCGAATAACGGTTTTTGCCGAAAAATGTCCGCGACGGAAATGCCGAATGTAAATTTCGTCAAAGAGTCCGCAGCGAAAGACAATCGTCCGAAACAACTTTCTTTCGCTTAATTTTGCGCCGGTTGGCAGCTCGATACTTCTAAAAATCAGAATTTTCTGGAATCGTTTTTATCTGCCGCCCCGATCTCTCTGCACAAACATTCGCAGCATCGTCTGCAATTGCGAAGTCGTGAATGGCTTCGGCAGAAAAGCGACCGCGCCCGCCGTGAAACTTTCCGACGATAAACGCGGATTTTGTTCAGCCGTCATCATAATCACCGGAATTTTCATCAAACGCCGCTCCGACTGCATATATCGAACCAGTTCCGTGCCTTGAATATACGGCATCACGACATCAAAAATCGCCGCCGCCAGCGGTTCACTCGATTGCAGGTATTTATAGGCTTCCTTGCCGTCGCGTGCCGCCAGAACCGTAAAACCTTCTTTTTCCACTATCGCTTTAACCAGACGCAAAATCGCCGGGTCGTCATCGGCAACCAGAACTTGTGCTTGTGCGCCGCTTTGATCTTCAGTCATTATAGAAACTCTCTTCTTCTTGCACTGCTTTTGTATCTTTATCTAGTTTGATAAATACAGTGAACGCAAATTTAAACTGTCTCCGACACTATTAAGAACGGTCATCAAAACACCGGCTGAAATTCGACATTTCCTTATGTAAATTCCTGTCTTCCGGCGATAACGCAACACTATACTAACAAATTTTTCGGATGCTTTACGAATTTGCCGAAAGTTCTGCCGCCAATTTTATCGCCGCTTTCATACTCGAAGCGTCAGCGATGTTTTTGCCCGCGATGTCAAACGCCGTGCCGTGGTCAACCGACGTTCTGACCAATGGCAAACCGAGCGTTACATTGACCGACGCGCCGAACGAGAGGCACTTGACCGCAATCGTCGCCTGATCGTGATAGCACGAAATCACCGCGTCGAACTCGCCTTTGAAGCCGCGCAGAAAAATCGTATCGGGCGAAAATGCGCCGTAAACTTCAATGCCGTATTTTTCACGGCATTCTTCGATTGCCGGCAAAATTTCACGCGATTCTTCCGCGCCGAACATTCCGCTTTCCGAAGCGTGCGGATTGAGTCCGGCGACGGCGATGCGAACATTTCTCTTTAATAATGCAGAAATTTCCCGGTGCGCGAATTTTATCAATTCGATTAGCTTTTCCCTCTTCACCAATTCGATTGCTTCGCGCAGTGAAACATGCGTCGAAAGCAGCACGACGCGCAGATTTTCGGCGAAAAAACTCATTGCAAATTCTTTTGTGCCGGTTAGTTCGGCGAGAAATTCGGTGTGTCCGGGATAATTGTAGCCGCCTAAACAAATCGCCTTTTTGCTGATCGGAGCGGTCACTATCGCGTCAATCTTTCGCTCGCGCCAGAGACCAACGGCGGTTTCGATGTATTCGGCGGCGGCTTTTCCGGCAACTGCCGAATCTTCACCCAAAGTTATTTTTTTCGGAAGATTAGCTAAATCGTAAACGGCGATTTGACGCGGATCTGGTCTAAAATCCGGCGCGGCAGGAACAAAATCAAATTTTAATCCTAATTCGTCGGCGGTCTTTTGCAGAAAGCCCGCGTCGCCGATAACGACGGGAACGCAGATTTTTTTAACGGTTTCGTCGGCGAGTGCCTTGAGCGTAATTTCCGCGCCGATTCCGGCGGCATCGCCCATCGTAATGCCGACGCGCGGCAACTTGTTTGATTGTTCGGGCGGCTGATTTTCTTGCGGATTATACTCGTAATTCACCGGATTATTTTGACACGAAAGCGCGGGCGACGGCTGATCCGATCCGGCTCGGTTTTCAATTATCTAATCTTTGTCGTCAGATTTGTCTTCCGCCTTATACATATATTTTATGTTGTGCTTCAGAAGTAAAATGTTCGGCGCACCGGCGCGATTTATTTTCAGCGCGTCAAGGTCATACCATTCGATGGTTCCGGTGATTTCTTCGCCGTCCGCCAGCACAATAATCATCGGCGTATGCGAATCAATTTGTTTTTTGTAGTAGAAAGTCTCAGCGTTGGTTTCGACCGGCGGCGGCATTTTCTTGCGCGACTCGACGGTTTCCGGCTGACGTTGAAAGTTAGGCATAGTCGTTTGGTTAGCTCCCTTTTTAGGTTCAGGATTTAAGATTCAGGATTCAGAATTAGATATTGAGTCCTGAATCTTAAATCCTGAACCTAAAACCCTGAATCCTGAATTTCACTTAGTCCGCCTGACGGCGAATAAACGTAGGAACATTGATGTCTTCTTTGCCGGCATCCGCCGCGTTGAAAGCGGAGGAATTATAATTTCCGAGACCGGCGTTGGTGTGCGTCGGTGTCGCTTCCGGCGCGGTCGTCGTCGGCATCGTCATTTGCGATTGATTGTCGAAGCCGGTAGCAATCACGGTAATTTTCACCGCATCTTTCATACTTTCGTCTAAAACCGTTCCGAAAATAATATTTGCGTCCTCGTGCGCTTCTTGGTGAATCAGGGAAATCGCTTCTTCGATTTCGTCGAGCGGCATATTTTCCAGCGAACCCGTGATGTTGATCAACGCGCCTTTCGCTCCCTTAATCGAATTTTCTTCAAGCAGTTTCGAGTCAATCGCCATCTTCATCGCTTTGATCGCTGCGCCGTCGCCCGAACCGTGTCCGATGCCCATCAATGCCACGCCCATTCCCTGCATCACCGATTTGACATCGGCAAAGTCTAAATTGATGACACCCGACACCGTAATCAAATCGGAAATTCCCTGAACGGCTTGCAGCAGAATTTCGTCGGCGCGGCGGAACGCTTCCATAATCGAAATTTTTTCTTCGACTTCTTTTAATTTTGAATTCGGAATCGTGATTATCGTATCCACACAGCCGCGCAGTTCGGCTAGACCTTCTTCGGCTTGACGCATTCGTTTTTTGCCTTCGACGGTGAACGGCTTGGTGACGACGGCGACGGTCAATGCGCCCAATTCAATAGCGAGCGCGGCGATCACCGGCGCGGCTCCGGTTCCCGTTCCGCCGCCCAAGCCGGTCGTGACGAAAACCATATCCGCGCCCTGCAAAACGTCAATAATTTTGTCGGTGTCTTCGATGGCGGCGTTGCGCCCGATGTCCGGGTTTGCGCCCGCGCCCAAACCGCGTGTGAGTTCGCTTCCGAGCTGAATTTTGATCGGAGCTTTTGAATCGTTCAAGGCTTGCAAATCGGTGTTGACGACGATAAATTCCACGCCTTTGATGCCTGCTTCAATCATTCGATTAACGGCGTTTCCACCCCCGCCGCCAACCCCGATGACGATGATTTTCGCGCCCGTGATCGGCGGTTCGTCTAAAAACATTTGCAGATTATTATTTTTCATTTGGAAGACCGTCCGTATCTTTATAAAGTTAAATTATGAATGCTTTTCAAGAATTTTGATACTTGAAATTATCGTTTATTGAATTTCCGAGAGATTTCCGATTTCAACAAGATATTGTGCTGTTGGGAAATCAGCATACAACGATTTGCGGTAAAAAATCCAGTCGAAATGTTAAATTTGTCTGAATTTACCGAAATTTATCTCGAAAATTTTCAAACCACTCCGCCACCTTCCGCGTCGGCGATTTGCCGCCCGCCAAATGACCTCGAATCTGTGTTCGCAACGATGCCAGAGCCAGTCCGCCGGCAACCGCCCATTCGGGACTTTGCACTTCGTCGAGCAGTCCGCCGAAGTGTCTCGTTTCTAAAAAACCGAGCCGCGTCGGGGCATCGAAAACCTGCTCGGCAATCTCGACCATTCCACGACTCAAAGCCGCGCCGCCGGTCAAAACCACACCGCTCGAAATCTGTCCGCGATTGGCGAAAACTTCGTGCGCGACGTGCTGAAGAAGTTCCACCGCTCGCGGCTGCATTATGTCGCACAAAATTTCTTTGGAAAGCTGTCGTTTTTCCTGCCGACCGACCGGCGTAATTTCGATCACGCTCTGCCGTTCTTCTTCGTTCATCAAAAAACCTGCTACACAGCCATACGAATGCTTGATATTGGTCGCCTCTGGAATTGAGACACGCAATCCGTGTGCGATGTCTTTGGTCAGATGCAGACCGCCGAACGGAAAAACCGCCAGATGCTGCACCGCGCCGCGCCCGAAAATCATTAAAGACGTAACTTCCGCGCCGATGTTGACGAGGGCGCAGCCGTATTCGCGGTCGTCGTCGGACAACGCCGCCTGCGCCGCCGCGAGCGGTTCCAGCATCATATTTTCAACTTCCAGACCGGCGCGGTGAATCGCTTTGACGATGTTTTGTTTCCCGGCACTCGGACTGGAAATAACGTGAATTCTGCTTTCCAGGCGTGCGCCGCGCATTCCAATCGGTTCGATAATTCCGTCCTGCCCGTCAATGATAAATTCCTGCGGCAGACGGTCAACGATTTCCCAACCGGCGGGCAACTGCATCGCGCTCGCCGATTCGACGGCGCGTTCGACATCTTCGTTCGAGATTTCGCGTCCCGCGCCCGCGACGGCGACGACACCGCTTTTGTTTTCGCCGCGCAGATGTTCGCCAGACAGATTGATCGTCGCCGAATGAATCTCCAAGCCGCTGACGCGCTCGGCTTCTTCGACGGCTTTGCGGATTGACTCGACCACGGCATCGGTCGTCGTCACGATTCCGCGCCGCAGTCCGCGCGATTCGGCTTGCCCGAAGCCGACGACGTTCATCTTGCCGCTGTCCGACGGCTCGCCGATCAAGCACCGAACCTTGCTTGAGCCGATGTCCAAACCAACCGAATGTATTTCACGATTCACCATTTTCAGTTCTTAGTTTTCAGTTTTTGGTTGACTGCTCACCGTCCCGATATTTTGTGATTACCACGCTTTGTCCGTTAGAAATTGCCGCTTCGACCGTGTTTCCTTTGCCCGTCAAACTTTCCAAAGCCCCTCTCAAACGCTTGCCGAAACTTTCCCTGCCGAGAGAAATCGTCATTTGGGTGCCGGAATCGGGAACGATTATTTGCGGGTCTTGCAGATTCGTCAGATTGACTTCGCTGACTCGTTTAGCGAGATCATAGTCCTGCCATTCGTTCAGCATCTTAAGATAAATCTTGACGCGATCCTGGTTGTCTTTAGCCGATTTATCGCTTCTCGATTCGTCCCAGCCGCGCAGAACGAACGGCGGATGCGGTTCGTTTTCGGCGACCGAACCGAGCATCGTCGAATCTTCGTCCATCCAGACATCACCCGTTTTCATTCGCACGGCGACGCGCGGAATGCGCTCCGCCACGCTAACGCGCAAACCGTCAGGCAGAACCCGCGAGACGACCGCCGATTTGACGAACATCAGTTTTTCGACATCAATTTTTATATCGGCTAAATCCGCGTTCCACACGCCCGATTTTTGGGTTTGCAGACGCACGATACGCTCGATGTCGTCTTTGGAAGCGCGGGTTACGCCGCGCACATCAATCGTTTTGACATCGAAAAACGACGAAGCCGTAGCGGTTCGATAGCCCATCAAAGACAAAAATCCGAGACAGATCAAAATGCCGGCGATAAAAAACATCGGAACGAAAAAGTTTGCAAACCTTTCGTTGTTTTGACTGCGTTTGACGGCGGATCGTTTGCGCGGTTTTCTGATCGCCGCGCTCGTTTTTCCCATCGTTATCGGTCTTTTTCGTGGTGCCATATTTTTAATTTTTGCCGCAGAGAACACAGAGTTCACGGGAATTTTACAAAAAACAGAATTTAGTTTTTATCCGGCAAATCCTCTTCTTTTATTTGAATTCCCTCTGTGTTCTCTATGAACTCTGTGGCTAAATCTTTTTCAAAGTTTCCAAAATCTCGTCGGAAAGTCCCGTAATACTTCCCGCGCCCAAAGTGATAACCAAATCGCCTGCCTGCAAATTCTCCACGACTCGTCCGGCGGCGGTTTCGATGTCGCCGATGTAATTGACGTTTTTGTGACCGAACTCGCTGACTTTGCCCGCCAGAATTTCCGCCGTTACATTTTCAATCGGCGTTTCGCTCGCCGCGTAAATATCGAGCAGATACAGCACGTCGGCGTTATTAAAACAGCGGGCGAAATCTTCCATCAATTCGTGCGTTCGAGTGTAGCGGTGCGGCTGGAAAACGACGACCGTCCGTCGTCCGCCCGAACCGTCTTTGGCGGCGGAAAGCGTCGCCGAAATTTCCGTCGGATGATGTCCGTAATCGTCTATAATCGAGATTCCGTTGACTTCGCCTTTGAATTGAAATCGGCGGTTGGCGTTTTTGAATTTGGCGAAC
>JAYVGL010000019.1:0-5300 GCA_043772175.1 Pyrinomonadaceae bacterium
GCAACGACGGGCATCAGTGCGATTCGCACGAGTAAATTCAGCCAGAGCGCGTCAAACTTTATCACGGAGAAAAGCACGATGGCGACGAGCATCACGACCATCAAAAACGATGTTCCGCAGCGCGGATGCTGACGACGCTGCAGTTTGGCGTTTGCCGCCGTCAAGTCCAAATCTTTTTCCCAGGTGAAAACGGTTTTGTGTTCCGCGCCGTGATATTCAAAAACGCGGCGGATGTCTTTCATATAAGACATCGAAAAAATCATCGTGATAAAGAACAGCATTCTGACCACGCCGTCAATTAAATTAAACGCGATCCACGAGATTGGTTTGATTTCCCAAATGTAAGCCAAAGCCGTCTGCCGCCACGCGGCATCGGCGGAGAGCGCGGGCGATTGCGCCCAGCCGAGCGCGATAAATAATACATTCGTCAAAAGCAGAGGCGCGGCGACGAACAATAAAGCGTTGAAAAACAGCGCGAATGCAATCGAACCGACCGCGCCCGCCGCTTTTGCCGGTTTTTTCGCGGCAGGCTTTTCCGGCATCGTCACCTTGACCCGCGCTTTCGTAAAATTTTCGTCCATCGTGCCGTCAACTAACGCCGGGACGGTTTCAAAATTACTGACTTTAACTTTTTCTTCCTGCGCGTCAGCGTCGCCGTGCGCGACTTCCGCCGAGAAATTCAGAGCTTTAATTCCCAACGCCATTGACTGAATCAGAGTCGCACCGCCGCGCAGAACCGGCAGATTAAGCCATTTATGCCGGTCGCTCCACTTCGGCAGAACCTCCGATGTCGAGACGATTGTTCCGTCCGCTTTGCGGCAGGCAATCGCATACGCCGACGGTGTTCGCATCATCACCCCTTCCATTACCGCCTGTCCGCCGACGATCAAATCTTTTTGCAAGCCGAGAAAGAGGTTCAGAAACTTAATTCTTCGATTTTTATTTTTCATATTATTTATCTTCAAATTTAGCGATTATAAACTGTTAATCGCCGCGTAAATCTAAAATCGAATACAAAAATAACGCCGACTTTTTTCCTGATCGTTGACTTCGAGCGTAAAACTTTTACACGAGAAGCGAACGACGCGAATGGAAAAAGCGTCGGCGTTAAAATTTTTTCCGGCTAATACTGATGAATAAATAATCTCAAAGCTGAATTATTTAGCGGTCGGTGCGCCGCCGCGAGCATAGCGTTTGTTAAAGCGATCAACCCGACCGGCGGTGTCAATCAATTTTTGTTTGCCCGTAAAAAACGGATGACATTCCGAACAGATTTCGATGTTCAAATCGTCTTTCATCGTCGAACGAGTTTTAAAGTTATTGCCGCAGGCGCAAATGACGTTGATGTCCTGGTAGTTTGGATGTATTTCAGGTTTCATTATTTTAATGGTCTCCTATGGATTATTGCTTATTTGTTACGCTTCAAAACGCAATCCGTAATAGTAAGCGTGTTTGGGATGAAAAATCAAGTCAAAAGGTTTTCCAGGCGTTGTTCTGTAATTCCGTAAAATTCTTTGATGGCTTTTATCTGTTCGCTTAATTTCGTTTCGTCAACCGCTTTCGAGTGCTTCGTGCCGACGATCATATTGTTTTTCGGCGTGTGTTCGGTGGAAATAAATTCAAAAAGTTTGGTTGAATAACCGCTTTTTTCCAGCAGAAGCGAGCGCAAACCGTCGGTGATGGTTTCGGCTTCGCGTTCGAGCATTATGCCGTGCCGGAAAATTCCGCTCAGAAAATCGGGAGCCTTCATTTGCGGGCGAATTTCCTGATGACAGCACGGCGCGACGACGATCAGTTCGACACCGGCGCGAATGCCTTTGAAAATCGCGTCGTCGGTCGCCGTGTTGCAGGCGTGCAGAGCGATTAAAATGTCAGTATTTTCAAGCGCGTAATCGCCGATCCAGCCGCGGACGAAACGCAAATTTTCAAATTCCGACGCTTTGGCGATGTCGCTGCACAATCCGACGAGTTCCGATTTCGTGTCAACGCCGGTGATTTTCGCGTTGATTTGGCGCGTATTGACGAAATAATCGTAAGCCGCAAACGTCAGATAGCCTTTGCCCGCGCCCATATCAACGATGTTCAATTCCTGCCGTTCGGCGAGCGGTGATTTATCAATCAAATTTCCCAGAGTTTCGACGAATTTGTTGATTTGCCGCCATTTGTCCTGCTGTTTGTCGCGGATTTCGCTTTTGTCGGTCGTGATTCCCAATGCTTTCAAGTAGAAACTATTTTGATTGACGAGCGTCTGTTTTTCTCGGTTGTGTGAAACTTCGGGTTTATCTTTGAAAGTCGGTTTGGCGACGTTCAAACGCGATTTTCCCTTTTTGCCGATGTCCAATTGAAAGTCGTTATCGAGCGTGAAAAGATGACCGCTGAAAAAATCTGCGCCGAGAAATTCCGTAACTTTCGCCGTGCCTTCGGCGAACTCGAAATTCCTCGCCGTGTCGCGCGTGTCCTGCCGATACAGAAAAAAAAGCCGCGTTCCTTTCTTCGTTTCAACCAGTCGAATCAATAATTTTTGCAAATGCGCGTCCGTTCCGCGATAATTGCCTAAAGTCATTTTGACGAAAGTTTTATCGTTCAGCGATTGAGCGAAAGCGGCGACGAATTTTTCTACATTTTCAGTCATAAAAAGGTTTTGAAACCACAGATTAGCACAGATAAACACGAACAAAAATACGATTAAAAAGTTGATTTCCTGAAAAATTAAAATGAAAACAATCAACACGAAAGATTTTACGACGGCTCTTTCCATTTTATTTCGAGAAACTTTTGAAGGAATGCCGACGGCGGAAGAACAGGTTTATCTGGCGCACGGCACCGGGATTTTTGCGACGCTCGGCGTAATTGACGCGGAAAAGGCTTCGACGGAAATCAACGCGACGACCATCGCCGCCCACAGTGAACACGCCCGCTTTTATATCGAACTGCTCGATAATTATATGAACAAAGATATGCGCGTCATTGATTTCAAACAAAGCTGGCGCATCAAAACCGTCAGCGAAAACGAATGGGACGATTTGCGCGGAAACATCTCGAAGGCTTACCGCAAAACTTCCGAAACGCTTTCCAAAAATGAAGATTGGGGTTTGGATTCGATCACCGTCGCAATGGGAATTATCTCGCACACGGCGTATCATTTGGGCGCGATTCGGCAGTTAGCGAAGAATTTTTAGCCGCGAAAAATTATGAATAACTTATTTCATTTAGCATTTCCCGTGAAAGATTTAGACGAATCGCGCCGATTTTACGGCGAAATTCTCGGCTGCGAAGAAGGCAGAAGTTCCGCGCAATGGATTGACTTTAATCTTTTCGGACATCAAATTGTCGCGCATCTAGCTGAGAATGCGGGCATCGTTCATCGCAACAAAGTTGATGCCGATCACGTTCCCGTGCCGCATTTCGGCATCGTTCTGCCGATGGACGAGTTTCAAAAATTTGCCGACAAATTAAAATCCAAAGGCGTGGAATTTATCATCGAACCGAAAATCCGCTTTCAAGGCGAAGTCGGCGAACAGGCGACGATGTTTTTTCTCGATCCGAGCGGCAACGCGCTCGAATTCAAAGCCTTCGCTGATTTTTCGCAGATTTTCGCCAAATAATTCGCGCGTAGTTTTTTATGAAAAATGTTTTGGCGATTTCGGGAAGTTTGCGAGATAAATCAACCAATCTGACGATTATCAAAAACATCGCGGAGATGGGCGGCGACAAAATAAACATCTCGATTTACGACGATTTGGCGGAATTGCCGCATTTTAATCCCGACGCGGACACAAACGCCCCGCCGGAAAAAGTTGCCGACCTGCGCCGTAAAATAAAAGAGTGCGACGGCGTTTTGATTTGCACGCCGGAATACGTTTTCAGCGTTCCCGCCGCGCTCAAAAATGCGCTCGAATGGACGGTTTCATCCGCCGATTTTCACGCGAAACCGACGGCTCTGATTACGGCTTCGAGCTTGGGCGAAAAGGCGCACGAATGCTTGCTTTTGATTTTGAAAACAATTGACGCAGACATCGGCGAAAACGCCGCGCTACTCATTTCACACGCGCAAACGAAAATAAAAAACGGGGTAATCACCGACGCGGAAACCATCGAAAAACTGAATTTACTTATCGAATCTTTCCTGCATACAATTGAGAGATGAAAACAGCTTTAATCCATCACCCGATTTATTTGAAACACGACACGGGAATCGGGCATCCTGAAACGGCGCGGCGTTATGAAGTCGTGATGAACGCGCTTGAAACGGATAAAAAACTGTGGGAATCGCTCGCCGTTTCGCAGCCTGAACCGGCGGCGAAAGGTTTGATTCTGGCGGCGCACACGAAGGAACATTCCAATCGCGTGGAAAATGCGTTCGCCGACGGCGTGGAAAATCTCGATGCCGACACGATCATTTCGATGCACTCGTTTGATGCCGCACTAACGGCGGCGGGCGGCGCGTGTCGGGCGGTTGATTTGGTGATGGCGGGCGACGCGAAAAATGCGTTTTGCGCGTCTCGTCCGCCGGGACATCACGCGACGGGCGAACACGCGATGGGCTTTTGTTTGTTCAATAATGTCGCGGTGGCGGCGCGTTACGCGCAGAATAAATACAAGGAAATAGAGCGCGTGGCGATTGTGGATTGGGACGTGCATCACGGCAACGGAACGCAGGGAATTTTCTTTGATGACCCGACGGTTTTTTTCTTTTCGATGCACCAATATCCCTGGTATCCGGGATCGGGAAGTCGCGGCGAAACCGGCTTCGGGCGCGGTAAAGATTATACTTTGAATGTTCCGGTCAAGGCGAAAACTCCGGCGAAAGAACAACTGAGAATGTTCGACAATGCTTTGAATGATATTCGCCGCAATTTCACGCCGGATTTGATAATAATTTCCGCCGGATTCGACGCGCACGAAACCGATCCGCTCGGACAATTGAAATTGCTGGACGAAGACTTCGTGAAAATGACGCGCACCGTGAAAAATTGGGCGAACGAAGTTTGCAAAGGGCGCGTCGTGTCGTGTCTGGAAGGCGGTTACAATCTCGAAACCCTGGGCGAATCCGTCAAAAATCACGTCGCGGAACTAAACCGCAATTAACCCGGAATTGATTAGCAAATTCGTCTTTTTGTGATAAACTTCTCGCCGTAACAATAAAAAACTCAGGAGAAAATGCGATGCCGGACATAGAAATACCGTGTGTGCAGTGCAAGGACGTTTTCGTTTTTACGGAAAAAGAGCAGGGAATTTTTTACCAGCGAAATATGATGCCGCCGCAAAGATGCTCGAAATGCCGTTCAAAAAAAGCGGCG
>JAYVGL010000020.1:0-13362 GCA_043772175.1 Pyrinomonadaceae bacterium
AATCGGATGACACACTTGGGAATGCCTGAAAGTTACAAAGTTGAAGTCTAGCGAAAAACAGAAATGAGAAGATTGCTGATTTATGCAACAAAGCCGTTGTAATCTACGAAAGTTTCGAGGAGAACTTGAAGATATGAGAAACAGAATTTTATTGTCCATCGGTTTAATTTTCATTTCGGCGAATGCGATTACGGCGCAGAACCGCGTCGTAACAAACGAAGATTTAGAAAAATATCGTCAAAAACGGCTCGCGGCGGAAAGGGATTTGCGCGAGAACTACGAGCGTCTGGGTTTTCCGTCGCCCGCCGAAATGCAAAAGCAAATCGAACAGAGCAACGCCGAACGCGGCGCACTGTCGGCGCGGCTAGAAGCCGAAAAAGTTCAGCGCGACCGAGTTGATTTGGAAAGACAGCGCACTGAATCCGAAGCGCGAAGCCGCCATCTGCAATATCAAACGGATAACACTCAGCGTTACAACGATAACTATTATCCGAATTACGGCTTAAACGGTTTCTACGGTTTTCCAAATTTCGGCTATCAAAATAATCTGCCCAATCGGGGTTATCGCAGCGGTTTCGGCAACGGAAATCTCGTCAATCAGCCGCGTGTCGAATATCGAAATAATCTGCCTGTGATAGTTCAACCGCCGCCGCCGCGAATTCTCGCGCCGCGTTAGAACGACCGGCGGCGAAATTAAAAAGCTGGCAATTTTGAATTTACGGGAAACGCGGATTATGATTAACACATAATCCGCGTTTTATTTTGACAGGAAACAATTTATGAAAAACGGTTGGGAAGCGATTATCGGGATGGAGATTCACGCGCAGTTGGCGACGGAAACGAAGATTTTCTGCGGTTGCGCGGCGAATTTCGGGGACGAGCCAAACGCGAATACCTGCCCGGTTTGTCTGGGTTTGCCGGGCGCATTGCCGGTTTTGAATGAGAATGTCGTTAATTTGGGAGCGAAAGCTGCTCTAGCGTTGGGGTTGAATATCAACGAGACTTCGATTTTCTCCAGAAAAAATTATTTTTACCCGGATTTGCCGAAGGGTTATCAGATTTCGCAGTATGACAAGCCGTTTTCATCAAACGGCGAGCTGACGATTATGACGGCGGAGCGCGATGAAACGGGACGCGCCGAAGAATTTAAGCCGATGACGATTCGCATCGAGCGAATGCACCTCGAAGAAGACGCGGGCAAAAATGTTCACGAAGGTTTGCCGGAAACCGATAAGTATTCGTATGTAGATTTGAACCGCGCCGGAACGCCGCTCGGCGAAATCGTCACCGCGCCGGATTTTCGGTCAAGCTGGCAGGCTTACGATTACGTTAATCACGTGCGCCGCGTTCTGCAATGGGTCGGCGCGTCGGATGCCGATATGGAAAAGGGAAATTTGCGTTGTGAAGCGAATGTTTCGGTGAGAAAAATCGGCGAAGAGAAGTTTCGGACAAAGGTTGAATTAAAAAACTTAAACTCGGTGCGGTTTATGCAGAAGGCGATTGAATATGAAATCGAACGCCAGGTCGAGGCGCACGAAACCGGGAAGACGGTGAATCAGGAAACTCGTCTGTGGGACGAAAAAAACAATCGAACGCGAGTAATGCGCTCGAAAGAAGACGCGCACGACTACCGCTATTTTCCCGAACCCGATTTGCAGCCGCTGACCGTTTCGAGTGAATTTATCGCACAGATAAAAACCGAAATGCCGGAATTGCCCGACGTGATGCGCGACCGGTTTATGGAAAGCTATGAACTTTCTTACAACGACGCTTCACAGTTGGTTTCCGATAAAGGTTTATCGGCATTTTATGAAACGACGGCAAATGCGTCGGGAAATCCGCGAGTGTCGGCGAATTTTATCCTGTCGGAATTGACGCGGGAATTAAATAACGCGGGGAAAACGGCAAATGACTCGCCCGTTTCGGCGGAAAATCTGGCGCAGCTTATCAAAACTTTAGACGCTGGCGAAATCAATAATAATCAGGCGAAAGAAGTTTTGACGGAAATGTTTGCCAGCGGCAAATCGGCGGAAAACGTGATCGCGGAAAAAGGTTTCGAGCAGATTTCCGATGTGTCGGCTATCGAAAAAATCGTTGACGAAATTATCGAAAACAACGAAAATCAGGTAAAAGCCTATCGCGGCGGCAACGAAAAATTGTTCGGTTTTTTCGTCGGGCAAACGATGAAGGCTTCGGGCGGCAAGGCAAATCCGAAAGTCGTGAACGAGATTTTAAAGACGAAGTTGAATTTATAAATCGGCTTTGTTTTATGGATCGGGGATTGAGTTGTGGTGAAGAGATATTTTATAGCAACCTGGGTGTTTTTATTCGCGGCGTTTTCCTGTCCGGCTCAAATCTCGTCGTCTAACGCCGAAGCCGCACGACGCGGGGAAGGCGGCAAGGAGACTTCGGATAAATCTCAGAAAGATTCGGCAGTCGTCTTTCAAAAACGCGGATTGCTGCCGTTCAAAAAAAGCATCAGCCGCGAACAGAAAAAAACGCTCGCGCCGGACGCTTCCGATTTGAAAAATTACGAGCTTTTTTTGAGTCAGCCGAAAACCGGTTTGATTAAACTTCTCCCGGATTTGGGCTGTGAAGAAAACTCGGCGATTGTGCGGGTTGACGAAATCTGCTTGAAGGCTATTCCGATGAGCGGTGCTTTTTCTTTCCGCGAAAATGAATATACGAACGATTTTTTATCGGATATTCGTTTGAAGAACGGCATTTTAATCACCGACGGCGTTCTCATTCAGGGAGTGCTGGTCGCACTCGGCGATGTTGCTTTGGAAACCGTTACGGCAGGCAGCGACGGGATGAAATTTATCAATGAATTTGTTCCCGAAACGCAGTCGGCGGAAGCGTTGAAACAAACTACACAGCTTGTCAAAGGCGTAAAGTCAGGAGAATTTTTATACCGAAAGGCTTTGCCCGCCGCAGAAAACACGACTTACGCGCTGCGCCTCGTCGCGTATCGCGGCAGGCTCTGGCAGAGTGTTCACGGAAAACCGTTCGATATGCTGGCGGGCGACAAAAGGTTCGATTTGACGCTGACTTTTCGCGTATTGAAAAAAGACGAAGCGGGAAGTTTGACTTTGCTCTGGAAGGAATTGGCGCGGAAGGACGCGCCGAAAATTATCTTTTCAAAAAACTCGAAAAAACCATTTTAAGTATGAATTTAGAAAATAAAGTCGCCGTCGTAACCGGCGGCACGAAAGGCATCGGGCGGGCAATCGCCGAAGATTTATTAAAAGCGGGCGCGGCGGTTTTCATTTGTGCGCGTGATAAAGCGGAACTCAAACGCGCTTTGGAGCAGCTTTCGGTTTTGGGGAAAGTTGACGGCGAAGTGTGCGACGTGCGGAGCGAATCGCTGGTCGAAATGATGCTCAAAGAATGCGAGCGAGTTTTCGGCGGCGTGGATATTCTGGTGAATAACGCCGGAATCGGAATTATCGGGAAAACCGTCGAAGAGATGACGGCGGCGGAATTTGAAAACACTTTGCAAACGAATCTGTTCGGCGTTTTCTACGCCTGTCACCACGCGATTCCGATGATGAAAAAGCGCGGCGGCGGTTATATCATCAACATATCAAGTCTCGCCGGACAAAACGCGCACCCGAAAATGGCGGCTTACAACGCTTCCAAATTCGGTTTGAACGGGTTCACCGAAGCCTTGATGCAGGAAGTTCGCGCCGACAATATCAAAGTTACGACGATTTGCCCCGGCAGCGTCAACACCTATTTCGGCGAACAAGAACCGTCGGACGAAAAAGCTTGGCAGATTCAGCCGGAAGACATCGGGCAGATTGTGATTGATTTGTTGAATTTCAATGAGCGCGCTCTGCCGAGCAAGATAGAAATTCGACCTGCCAAACCGCCGAAAAAATAAAAACTACTGAACAATATAGTTTTCAACGGTTTTCATCAAAGTCTCCGGTCCGAAAGGTTTAGCGATGTAGCCGGTCGAGCCGGACATCTGCCCGCGCACTTTATCGAAAAAGCCGTCTTTGCCGGAAATCATCACGACCGGAACATTTTTCGTCGCTTCGTTGTTGCGAATCGAATGGCAAATCTGATAGCCGTCCATTTGCGGCATCGCGGTATCAAGGAGAATTAAATCCGGCACGACGGCTTTGATGGTTTCCAGGGCTTCGATGCCGTCCGCCGAACAAATCACTTCGTAGCCGTTCGCCTCCAATTTTTGCGCGATTAACTTTCGCACCGTCGCGCTGTCGTCAATGACCATAATCTTTTTAACGGCGGACACCGCTTCCCGAAACGGTTCGGCGGCTTCGACGCTGGCGGAATAAACGGCGGCGGGCGCAGTCTCCGCAATGAATTCGCGTTCGTCGTTCGGCGCGGTGTAAATTTCCTGTTCGTTGTAATCGGCGTAACTCGGCGGCGCATTTGAAAATGCGCCGCCGTCTTCCGATTCCGTCGCGGCGGCTTCGTCGGTTATCATTTCCGCCGTTTCCGTCGTTTGATAATCTTCCCAACGTGCGGCGGTTTCAGCAGTTTGGAGATTTTCCGGCTCCGCAGCCGTTTCATCTGCTCGATAATCGCCTGCTTGATAATCATCCATTTGATAATCGTACGCTTGATAATCGTCCGGTTCGGTTGTTTCCGGTTCTTGAAAATTTGCGGAAATATCTTTTTCGGTCGCTTCTCGAATTTCCTTCAGAATTTCGCTTCGATACGAATACGAGTTGTTTGCCAACTCTATTTTCGCCGGTAAAAGTTCGGTCATCGCCGGTAAAAGTTCGGTTTCCCGCGTCGTCGGATTTTCCGTCTCCGCTTCTTCAGAAACGATCTGCGCGTCTTCGATCACTTCGCCGAATTCGACAATGCCTTCCGGGACTTCATTCGCAGAAATCAACTCCGACGGCACTTTCGTCGGATTTTCGGCGGGCGTGTCCGCCATAAAAGCGGCGACGACCGCGAGACTTTGCGATTTTCTGGTTTCGGTTCGCGCCATCATTTCGCGCAGAGATGTCAAACCGGAAGTCGCCGCGTCGTTTTCGGGATTAATGGACAGAACTTTTTCGTAACAAATAACTTTGTCGCTGAACGAATCGGCTAAATAAGATTTTAAAATCCACGCATCTTCTAAATCCGGCGTTTGTTTGAGAATTCTTTGGAGCATTTCGCCCGCCGCGTCGCGCTCGCCGGCAATCGCCGCCATATTCGCTTTTCGCATCAACGATTCGGTAGCTTGCGATTTGGTGATTTGCAGGGCGGACAAGGCGGTTTCGTTTTCGGGGTTGATGCTCAAAACCTTTTGCAGATGCGAGAGTTTTTCATCCGCCGAATCGGAAATCGAAGCGAGCCAGAACCACGCCATTTCGTTGCGCTCGTCGTGAACGACCGCCTGCAAAAAACACTGCTTGGCTAAATCCATCCGCGCTTCGTTGGAAGCGTCTACGCCGCGCTGGACGAAGTTTTTGGCGAGCAGTGATTTCGTCGCATACGCCCATTCCAGAGCGCGGGCGTTGTTCGGATTGATGTTCAAAACATTATTCAAAAAAATGAGTAATTCCTCCGGGTAATCGCTGATCGAAGCCAGCCACAGCCAGGCGTTTTCGTTATCCGGCGCAGCTTCGGTAATTTGCAGAAGCAAAACGCGGGCTTCCGCACGATTGCCGTTCTGCGCGGCTTTGACACCGGCTTGCAGCATTCTGGAAACGTCTTTTTCCTCAGCCGATTCGACATCGGCGGAATAATTTCCGGCAAAAGAAGGCGCGACGGCGACGTTCGATTCAAATTCCAATTTCATATTTTTGTAGAACTGTGCAATTTTTGACTTTGGTTCGGACTTGAGAATTTCGGCTGGCGAAGTGCCTTCGGAGAACTCTAAAAAAATGCGATGCAAGCGAAATGCCAAGCGTTGGACGTTTCTAAAATCATCTTTTCGGCGGTCAGCTTTAAGTTTAATGCAGCGTATTATTGTAATCGGACAAAAGAGACGAATTCACCGGAAGTGACAAAATGCGGAACTGCGATTGACAAAAAACGGCAGATGCGTCGAAATGAAATTTAGCTTTTTGCCGTAAAATAAAGGAAAAAGTGAGGATTTTAGGCGAATGCCGAAAACAGAAGAAGAGTTCCGATTAACGAATAAGCAAACGGCGAACCAAAGAAATTATCATCAAAGAAATTATCATCAAAGAAATGAATTTTGACGTAATTATCATCGGCGGCGGCGCGGCGGGAATGTCGGCGGCGTTGTGGTGCGCGGAACTAAGACTAAGCGCACTGCTTCTGGAATCAGGCGCGGAACTCGGCGGACAGCTTTTGTGGACGCACAACGCGATTGAAAATCATCTCGGCAGCCAAGCCGCAAACGGGCGCGAATTGCGCGACATCTTCGTCAAACAAATCGAAAACCGAAAATTTACACTGCGCCTGAATTCGGAAATCAGTGCGATTGATTGCTCGAAAAAATCGGCTTTGCTGGCAAACGGCGAGATGTTTACCGCCGAAAATCTGATCATTGCGACCGGCATCAAACGCCGAAAACTGAACGTCGAAGGCGAAGAAAAATTCAGAGACAGAGGCATCATCGAATCGGGCAAGCGCGACGCGGCTCTCGTCAAAGACAAAAAAGTCTGCATCGTCGGCGGCGGCGACGCGGCTTTTGAAAACGCCTCGATTCTGGCGGAAACCGCCGCCGAAGTGACGCTCGTCCATCGCGGCAAACACTTTCGCGCCCGCCCCGAATTCGTCGAAGAAGCGCGAAATAGCCCGAAAGTTAAGATTCTCACCGAAACCATTGTCAAAGAAATCATCGGCGGCGAACGAATCGAAGCGATTACACTGGAAAATCTAAAAACTAAAGAAACCTACAACCTTGATGTCGAAGCGGTTCTGCGGCGCATCGGCGTTGAGCCGAACACGCAATTGATCCGCGGCGCAATTGATTCGGACGAAAACGGCTACCTCAAAATCAACCGAAACGGCGAAACAAACGTCGAAGGAATTTTCGCCGTCGGCGATGTCGCTAATCCAATCGCCCCAACCGTCAGCAGTGCCGTCGGAATGGGCGCAACCGCCGCGAAAGCGATTTTTGCCCGATTGAATGTATAAATAAAGGCGGCGTTTTCTCAATATCTTATCCAAGAAACTGAATCTTTTTACACTTCGCTGTATTGAAAATAATCTCCCACAATACCGCATAATCCAGAAACACTCTTATTTTGCAAGGTCGGAGTCAAAAATCGGCAATCCGACGGAAATGGAACGCAAAATGCCTGATACTTTCCGAAAGCAATACAAACAATCAGGATTGATGGAATTTCAGATTAAAAATTCTACGCTGCGACGTTAAGCCGTTCTCCGATTGCTTATTCCAGCCATCTTTTTTGTTTCTCCAAAGCAGTTCGTATTTATTCATTTTTTAGTTCGACGGCATAATTAACAAGCGGGTTTACCTCGCTGAATTATTAATTCAAAACAGGAGACGAACAATGAAATTCAAAAATTCAATTGGCAGAAGCGGCAGTCTATTTTTAAGCCTGATGCTAGTGCTTGCTTTTGTCGGTTTCGGCAACGGGCAAAGCGGAACATCGTCCGTCAGAGGAACGATTACCGACCCGCAGGGCAATGCGGTGGCAGGAGTGAACATTACGCTCAAAAGCGTCAGCAAAAGTTTCGCCCGCACTCAAATCTCGAACGACGACGGGCAATTTGTCTTCACGGCGTTGCCGCCCGACAATTATAATCTGGAGGCGGAGGCGAACGGCTTTAAAAAAACCATCGTTCAAGACATTCAGGCTTTAGTTGATACGCCGCAGACTACCAATGTGACGCTCGAACTCGGTCAGGTAACCGAGTCGGTAACGGTTTCGACCAGCAATGAGGCGACAATTAACACGACTAATGCCAGCATCGGCAATACGCTGACCACGCAGCAGATTATCCAACTGCCGCTGTCGGCACGAAACACGCCGGATTTGCTTTCATTACAGCCGGGCGTAACTCCCGATAACGGAACCGGCAACGGCGGCGCGGTCAACGGCGGACGTTCCGATCAGGGAAACGTCACGCTTGACGGCGTGGACGTGAACGAACAACAGGGCGGACAAGCGTTCTTCAGCACTTTACGGGTTACGCCCGAGTCTCTTCAGGAATTTCGCGTCACGACGACAAATGCCGATGCCAATGCCGGACGCTCATCGGGAGCGCAAATTTCCTTAATCACGAAAAGCGGAAGTAACGATTTTCGCGGTTCGGCGTATATTTATTATCGTCCGGCGAAAAAATTTCAAGCCAACGATTTTTTCAACAACTCGGCTGGTATCGAGCAACCGTCGCGTGAACGGAGAAATTACGGCGGCTCGCTTTTGGGACCGATTAAAAAAGACCGGCTGTTTTTCTCATTTTTCTACGAGCGTTTTGATGAAAAGACGGAAGACCCGGCTCCCAGCCGTTTAGTTCCGCTTCCGAGTCTCGGACAGGGAATCGTCAAATATCGTTCGACTACCGCAAATCTGGTTGACCCGAATTGTCCGGCAGGAACGGCAGTCGGTATCAGTTGCAAAAATGTCGCTCAAATCAATGCCGCGTATATCGCCGCCAACGGAGTTACGCCCGGCGTTAATCCGCTAGCCCTGGCGTATTTGGCAGCAACCGCCAACCGCTACAAAGCCAATGATTTTTCAATCGGCGACGGATTAAACACAGCGGGTTTTAAGTTCAACGCCAAAACTCCCGTTCGCAACAACACTTATACCACCAGACTGGACGGTAAAATCAACGATAAGCAGGACGTCTTTTTCAGATACCAGTATCAGTTCGACAACTCGACCGCCATCTCCCGATTTCCCGATACGCCCGCGCCGAAAACTTGGAGTCATCCGTGGGGCATCGCCGCCGGTCATACCTGGACGATCAATAACGATACGGTCAATAAGTTCACCTACGGCTATACGCGCGATGCCTTCACGCGGGGCGGCGATTCTAATCAAAACTTCTTTTCTTTCCGAAATGTTTTCCAGCCTTTCAGCTATTCAAGAACTTTGAGCCGCATCACGCCGGTTCATAATCTCGTTGATGACATTACTTTCGTCAAAGGAAAACATACGTTGAGCGCGGGCGGCAACGTCCGTTTGATTTCCAATTCGCGCAACTCATTCGGCGCGTCTTTCGACAACGCTTCGACGAATCCTTCGTTTTATGATGAATCTGGCGATGTCGTGACTAACGGCGGCACACTTTTCCCGGATATTTCCGACGACACCAACCTGCGTGATGCTCTCACGGCGGTGATCGGGCGTTATTCGCAGTATGGAGTCAATCTACAATACGGCAAAGACGGCAAACTGCAAAACCTCGGAACCGGCGTTCCGCGCACTTTCAAAACGCAGGAATACGAAGCCTATCTGCAAGACAGCTGGCGCGTTCTGAACAGTTTGACGGTTAATTACGGTGTGCGCTGGTCAACCTCGACTCCGGTTTACGAAGCCAACGGGTTACAGGTTAAACCGACGACCAGCCTTAGCGATTTTTTCAATCGCCGCACTGCCGCCGCTTATAACGGTCAATCCGACAATGAACTGCTGACAGTTGATTTAGCCGGAAAAGCCAACAACAAAGACGGTTATTATAAACAGGACTGGAACAATTTCGCGCCGGCGATTTCGGCGGCATATTCGCCGAACTTTAAGACGGGTTTCTTAAAAACTCTGTTCGGCGGCGAAGGTAAAAGTACGATTCGCGGCGGTTTTCGGATGACCTACGACCGCATCGGAAGTGCTTTGGCAGTTGCGTTCGACTTGAATTCGACGCTCGGCTACAGTTCAACGAGTTCGGTTTCAGCCAACACTTACAACGTCAGCACGAATCTAGGACCTTTATTTACGGGTCTCGGTCAGGACTATCGCAATCTGCGGAACATCAGCATTGCTCCGACTTTGACGTTTCCATTGCGAACCGATGCTGACGAACAACAGCGCATCGAACAATCGCTGGATGACAAATTAACGACACCGTATAACTATAACTTCAATGTTTCCTACGGCAGAGAAATAAAATACGGAATCACGGTCGAAGCCAGCTATGTCGGCAGAATTGCCCGAAACTTACTGGTTTCGCGTGATTCGGCGCATTTTAATAATTTGCGCGATCCGGCTTCCGGGCAGGATTTTTACGGCGTGATGCGTCAGTTGGTTGATTTCCGCAACGCGAACGCTTCGATTACGTCAATTCCGAACATCGCCTGGTTCAACCGGTTCGTTCCGGGTTTAGCAGGAAATTACACTATAAACGGTGTTTCAACGCCTTTGACGGCGACGCAAGCGGCATATCGTCGGGTTGCCAGAAGCTGTTCAAACAACGCTCCCCGCGATCAAAATAATAACTGTGTCGGAGGAGCCAGCAGCATCGGCGGACGCAACACAACGGATTTCACTTTTGTGCAGTTACTCTGGGACGATGGTTTGGGAGCCGGAAACAATATCTTTCTTCATCCGCAATACGCGACTTTCGCGGCGTATTCGACCATCGGCACGTCGGATTATCACGCATTGCAGGTGAGTTTTCGCAAACGCTTTAGTCAGGGATTGGCATTTGATTTTAATTACTCCTATGCTCATTCGATTGATACGGCTTCCGGTAATGAGTCGTCAGGCGCAATTACAGGCGGCGCATCAATCATTTTGAATCCGTTGAGTTTGAATGAAAACCGCGGCAGTTCCGACTTCGACGTGCGCCATCTGATCAACGCCAACTTTATATATCAACTGCCGTTCGGCAAAGGCAGACAGTTTTTCGGCGACAATAAGTTTGCCGATTTTTTCATCGGCGGCTGGCAGTTGACCGGCATTTACCGTTGGAACACCGGATTTCCAATCGGGCAACCGTTTGATGATGCGCGCTGGGCGACCAACTGGAACGTGCAGTCAAATGGAGTCAGATTGACGAGCGACGGTTCCAGCGCGACCAAAAACGGTCCGGGCGGCGTTCCCAATATCTTTGCCGATCCGACCGCCGCTTATCGAAGCTATCGTAATCCTTTACCGGGCGAAGCGGGCGACCGCAACATTTTGCGCGAGCCGAACTACGTTACTTTCGATGCCGGTTTATATAAAAGTTTCAGCGTAACGGAAAAAAGTAAAATTACGTTTCGCTTGGAAGTCTTTAACGTCACCAATACGCAGCGGCTCACCGGACTCGCCAATTTCTCGCTCGGTCAAGACCCGTTCGCGCCCGGCAGTCGCGGCGGCACACCGGCGGTTGATTTCGGCAGATTAACCACGGTTCAAGGAAAACCGCGCGTGGTTCAATTTGCCCTGCGGTATGATTTCTAAAGAGTGAATTCTACTTTCGATTAAGGGTTGGAGCTAAACGCTTCAGCCTTTTTTTATTTTATCTGGCGGCAAAAGAATCATTGCCCGTGATTTGCTGAAGGTGGCGCGTGTCGTTAAAGGCGTGGACGCGGATGTTGGTGCGGCTGCGAATCTCGAAGCGGTTGATGCCGCAGTTGGAAGTTACCAGCCACGGCGTGGTTTTCGTCTGGCGGTTAATTGCGCCGACGAGATAAAGCGTTAAATAACAAATCGCTCCGGTGTGCGAAAAAATAACGATGTTTTCGGCTTGGTGACTGCGGAGAATTTCGTGCAGTTCTTTGGTCGCGCGGCGCAGCAGTTGGCGATAGCTTTCGCCGTCGGTGATAACGTGATGAATATTGCGGTTGATAAGAGCGTAATAATCTTTCGGGTGCGCCGCTTTTGATTCGTCGAATGTCAAACCTTCAAGAACGCCGACTTTGCGTTCACGAAAAGCGGGTGTGGCGATAATCGGTAAATTCAATAGTTCAGCGAGCGGTTCGGCAGTCTGCACGGCGCGGAGCAAATCGCTCGAATAAATCGCGGCGATTTTTTCTTTGACGAGAGTTTTCGCCGTTAGTTCGGCTTGCTGTCTGCCCAAGTCGGACAGCGGCGTGGGCGAATGTCCGCCGAAACGCCCTTCGGCATTTCCGGCGGATTGTCCGTGTCTGACGAGAAACAGTTTGGTAACGGGCATTTTTTCAGATTCCAGATTCCGCATTGAAAACTAATTTGGAATCTGTGACGTTTTAAGCCGCAACGGTTCCGGCTTTCAATTTTTCGGTTTGATAATGCGTCGTCAAAGTCTCGACGAATTGGTCTAACGCGCCTTCCATCACTAAATCCAATTGGTGAACGGTTAAGCCGACGCGGTGATCGGTTACGCGGTTTTCCTTGAAATTATAGGTGCGAATTTTCTCGGAGCGGTCGCCGCTGCCGACCTGCGATTTGCGTTCGGAGGCGAGCGCGTCGTGCTGTTTTTGCTCTTCCATTTCCTGAACCCGCGCCCGCAAAATCCGCATCGCTTTTTCTTTGTTTTTAATCTGCGATTTTTCGTCCTGCATCGAAATCACCACGCCGGTCGGCAGATGAGTCAAACGGACGGCGGAATAAGTGGTATTGACCGACTGACCGCCGGGACCGGACGAGCAGAAATAATCAACCCGCAAATCTTTCTGGTCAATTTTGACATCAACTTCTTCGGCTTCGGGCAAAACGGCAACCGTAATCGCCGACGTATGAATACGTCCGGCGGTTTCGGTTTGCGGCACACGCTGAACGCGGTGAACGCCGGACTCATACCGTAATTTTGAATAAACCTTGTCGCCTTCGATCATCGCAAACGCCTCTTTCAAGCCGCCGACTCCGGTGTCCGCCAAATCCATAATCTCCATTTTCCAGCCCTGCCGTTCGGCGTAACGCGCATACATCCGCAGAACTTCGGCGGCAAACAGCGTCGCTTCGTCGCCGCCGGTTCCGGCGCGGATTTCGAGAATGACATTTTTCTCGTCGTTCGGGTCTTTCGGAATCAGCAGAAACTTTAAATCTTCGTCGGCTTTCGCCAGATTCGCGTCGAGTTCAGCGATTTCCAACTGCGCCATTTCGCGCATTTCTTCGTCGTCGCCCGCTGCGTCGAGCAATTCTTTCGCGCCGGAAAGTTCCTCGTTCATCCGTTTGACATCGCGGTATTTGACGACGATTTCCTCCAGGACGCGATGCTGTTTCATCGTTTTGGCGTAGCTCGACATATCCGACATAATTTCCGGGCTGGAAATCTGAGCGGTTAAATCTTCGTAATTTCTTTCTATTTCTGCAAGTCTTTCTAACATAAAACTATCCTAAAAAATTATACGACAACTTCTAATCCCCGATGATTCGCCGGAACTTCTTGCGCGTCCGACGGCTCTAACTTCAAAGACTCTTTCAATGCCGTAATCGCCACTTCAAGCTGTTCTTTATCCGGTTCCTGCGTCGTGATATTTTGCAGCCAGATTCCCGGCAGCGTCATAAATTTGAAAATCGCGCTCGACTCTTTTTTTGCCGC
>JAYVGL010000021.1:0-6392 GCA_043772175.1 Pyrinomonadaceae bacterium
ATATTATGTAAGTCGAGGTGATTAAAATTATGGAAAACGTGAACGGAGTTTTATTTGATATGGAAGAAAAAGAAACGGTGCAAAGCAAAAAAGATATGATTCTTTCGATGTATAAATCCGGCACGACCGAAATCGAAGCGATTGCGGCGGTGAGCGGCGCGAAACCGAGTTACGTCGGTTCAGTCCTGCATCAAGCCGGTTTGATTGATAATTATTTTGATCTTTACACGTCAACCAATTATCCGATGAACATTTACTCGAAACATTTTCGCGGCAAACTCGGATTCAAAGACGTTTTGACGGCACAGCGCAGTGTTCGAAATTTGGAGCAGTCGTATCGCTATTTCGCCAACAATCAAGACCGCGCCGGACAACATCACACGCTGGAGATGGCTCTGACGATGCTCGACCGCGCCCGCTGGACGGGCAAACTGGACGAAGCGGAAATCTATCGCCGCTGGCTGGTCGGGAAACTCAATCAGCCGTTGACTAATAATGCCAAACCGTCGGCGTTGGAAGTCAAAACCGAATTGGTCGAAAGACCGGAAAAGGTTCAGTTAAAACTTGCCGCTTAAAGTCGGCGCAGATACCCGAAAAATTTTAAGACGAGATGATTTAGCCTTGGGCAAATCTCTCGTCTTTTTGTTTTTGCCCGAAAAACTGCATACAATAAAAATTCAAATCGCTTGAATAGTCGTTTAATTTGATTGTTTATGAAAAATCTCCGCGCCGCTTTTCGCTATTTTTCGTTCGTTGTCTCGACGCTCGGAATTTACGGCGTGTGGTTTGTCAGCGCGTCTTTGGTTCCGAACAAAGTCCTCTGGCGGCAGATGATTTTAGAGGCGTGGGCGCGGGCGTTCGTCAGAGTTTCGAAAATGAAAATCGAAGTTGTCGGAACGCCGCCGACCGCGCCGTTTTTTCTCGTTTGCAATCATCTGAGTTACACGGATGTTCCGGCACTGCGGGCGGTTATCAACGGCGTTTTTGTCGCCAAAAGCGAAGTCGGCGAATGGTTTCTGGCGGGCGGCATCTGCCGCGATATGGGAACGGTTTTCATCAATCGAACCAACCGGCGCGACATTCCGAGAGCGGGCGCGGAAATCATCAAACGGCTCGAACAGGGTGAAGGCGTGATTGTTTTTCCCGAAGGAACCAGCACGATAGGCGAAACGGTGCTGCCGTTTAACTCGTCTTTTTTAGAGTTCGCCGCCAAAGGAAATTTGCCGGTTTCCTACGCTTCGATTTCTTACGCTACGCCGTCAAATATGCCGAAAGCGACCGAAACAGTAGCGTGGTGGGACGAAAAAACCTTCGGGACGCACCTTTGGTATCTTTTTCAAGCGCGGGAATTCACGGCGACCATTCAATTCGGCGACGCGCCCGTTCAAAACGAAAATCGCAAGGAACTGGCGCGAATTCTACAGGAAAAGGTGAAGGAAAATTTCGTTCCGGTTTTATAAAATTACTCGCTGCTTGAAACCTTTTCTTCATATTCGCGTAACAAATCGGCAACAAACCACTTAAAATTTTAGGAGTAAAAAATGCACAAATTTAACTTTCGATTGGCAATCGGCGCGGCTCTTTTATTCGCCGTCTGGTCGTCGGTCTTCGCCCAGAACAAAGGCTTCGACGTTACGCGAATGGATAAATCGGTTGATGCCTGCACCGACTTTTTTCAATACGCCAACGGAACCTGGCTGAAAAACACGGAAATTCCCGCCGCTTATTCGCGTTGGGGCAGTTTCAATATTCTGGGCGAAAACAACAACGATATTTTGAAGACGGTGTTGGAAAACGCCGAAAAAACTCGCGCCGCCGACAGCACGGACGCGCAGCTGATCGGCGATTATTACGCTTCTTGTATGGACGAAGCGGCGATTGAAAGAGCCGGTGTGAAACCGCTCAAACCGTATTTCAAGCAAATTGATAAAATTAAGGATACGAAAGGTTTGCAAAGCCAAATTGCGGTGATGCACAATTCGGGAATTCCCGTGCTTTTCGGTTTTTTCGGCAACAGCGATTTGAAAAACGCTTCGCAGGTTATCGCCAACGCCAATCAGGGCGGCTTGAGTTTGCCGAACCGCGATTACTATACGAAAGACGATGACAAATCGAAGGAAACGCGCGTGAAATTCGTCGAATACGCGACGAATATGTTCAAGCTGCTCGGAGACAAACCCGACGCGGCGACGACGAACGCGCAAGTCGTGATGAACATTCAGACGCGCCTCGCCAAAGCCTCGAAAGCTCCGGTCGAACTGCGCGATCCGAATTCGCGCTACAACAAAATGACGCTCGTGCAAGCCGCCGAAATTACGCCGAACTTCGTTTGGGCGGATTATATGACGGCTCGCGGCGTTGCACCCGTTTCGGAAATCAACATCGGACAACCGGCTTTTTTCAAAGAAATGAACGCGATGCTGAAAGACGTTTCACTCAATGATTGGAAAACCTATCTGCGCTGGTCGGTTATCAATTCTTCCGCCCCGCGACTTTCAAAATCATTCGTTGATGCCAACTTCGATTTTTACGGCAAATATCTGTCGGGAACCAAAGAACAGCAACCGCGCTGGCGCAGATGCGTCGCGGCGACCGACGGCGCAGTCGGCGAAGCACTCGGACAGGAATTCGTCAAAAAAGCGTTCACGCCCGAAGCCAAAGCGCGGATGGACAAATTGATTGACAACCTTTTCGCCGCGTTCAGCGACCGTTTAAAAGGTCTCGACTGGATGAGCGATGAAACGAAAAAAGAAGGAATGGTTAAACTCGTCGCCTTTAAACGCAAAATCGGTTATCCCGACAAACTGCGCGGCTACAACGGTTTACAGATCAATCGTAAATCTTATTTAACGAACGCTTCCAATTCGGCGCGGTTCGAGATTGCGAGAAACCTAAAAGACATCGGCGAACCGCTCGACCGCACGCGCTGGGGAATGACACCGCCGACGGTCAACGCTTATTATTCTTCGAGTTTGAACGAAATCGTTTTTCCCGCCGGAATTTTACAGCCGCCGTTTTTCAATTTTGCGGCGGACGACGCGATTAATTACGGAGCTATCGGCGCGGTCATCGGACACGAAATCACGCACGGCTTCGACGATCAGGGCAGCAAATTCGATGCTGTCGGCAATTTCAAAAGCTGGTGGACGGAAACCGACCGCGCCAAATTTGAAGAACGCGCCAGTTGCGTCGCCGACCAATTCAGCGGCTACGAAGTTCAGCCGAATTTGAACATCAACTGCAGATTAACTCTGGGCGAAAATATCGCCGACCTCGGCGGTTTGACGATGGCGTATGTCGCTTATCAAAAATCGCTCGAAGGCAAATCGCATCCCGCCGCCATTGACGGATTAACGCCGGAGCAGCGATTTTTCTTAGGTTGGGCGCAGGTTTGGGCGGCGAAATCAACGCCGGAAGCCGAACGCTCGCAAGTTTTGGGCGATCCGCATTCGTCCGCCCGCTGGCGCGTCAACGGTCCGCTTTCAAACTTGCCGCAATTCGCCGAAGCCTTCGGCTGCAAAATGCCGAGTGAAATGGTTCGCAAAGACGCTTGCTTGATTTGGTAGTTTGAATTTCAGGTTCCAGGTTCTAAGTTTCAGGTTTCAAATTCCAGATCGAAGAATGATTTGAAAGATTAATCTGAAACCTGAAACTTAGAACCTGGAACCTACCTAAACTGTCATCCCGCCGTCAACCACAATCGTTTGTCCGGTGATGTAACTCGAAGCGTCCGACGCTAAAAAAACCGTCGCGCCTTTTAGTTCGCCTTCTTCGCCGATGCGCGGGATGACGTTATTTTCCTGAATTGAGCGTTCGTAAATATCAATCACTTTATCAGCCAACCGCGAGTGGAAAAAGCCCGGCGCAATCGCGTTAACGCGGATTCCTTTGCGTCCCCAACTCGCCGCCAATTCGCGGGTTAAGCCGATTAAACCGGCTTTGCTGGCGACGTAACCGGCGTAAAACGGACCGTTTGCGCTCGATGAAATTCCGGCGATGGAAGCGATGTTAATGATCGAGCCGCTGTTTTGTTTGAGCATTTCGCGTCCGGCGATCTGCGCGAATAAAAAACAGCCGGTCAAATTGACATCAATTACTTTCTGCCACTGCACGAGCGGCATCTCTTCGGGCATCGCTCCCCACGAAATTCCGGCGTTGTTGATTAAAATATCAACTTTGCCGAATTTTTCGATGGTCGCGTCAACCACGGTTTGCACGTCGGCTTCCTTGGAAACATCACACGGTTTCCCTTCAACCGTAAAACCTTTGCCGCGAAATTCTTCGACCGTTTCGTTCAGCCATTCTTCGCGTCGGGCGCAGAGCATTAAATTTGCTCCCGCTTCCGCCAAACCTTCCGCCATTTCAACGCCGATGCCGCGTGAACCGCCCGTCACGATTGCCGTTTTGCCCGTTAAATCGAATAAATCTTTGATATGTTTTGCCATAATTTTTTGTCCACAGATTACCACAATTATCAGCCGCCGGCTATCGGTTGCCGGCGGCTCCGAACGATTGGATAATTAAAACCGCAGCGACTTTAATTTATAAATGCTTCAAACTAAACTAAGCGAATGAACCAAAAACCGGCAACTCCGAGAGACGCATCAGCCGTCATTTTATTAAATGACGCGGGCGTTGAAGTTTTGTGGGCGCGGCGCAATCCGAATCTGTCTTTCTTGGGCGGCTGGCACGCTTTTCCCGGCGGCAAACTGGAAGCGTCCGATGCAGACGTTAAAGTTAAAAACTGCCGAGACTTTGAACTGGAACGATTTATCGTTTGCGCCGTGCGCGAGATGTTTGAAGAGGCGGGCGTTTTGCTCGTCCGCAACGGCGAAAAATTAACACGCGGGCAGCGCGCATCCCTGCACGACGATTTGATTTCCGGCAGGATGACTTTTGCCGAGATTTTAACTCACTGGAATCTGTGGATTGACGCGGAAGATTTTTTCTACACGGGTTTTTGGACGACACCGAATTTTTCGCCGGTGCGTTTTAAAACCAGATTTTTTCTCGCCGTTTGTCCGCCGAAACAAACGCCTTTCGCCGCGATTTCCGAACTCGAAAACGTCGAATTCATCCTGCCGAAACAGGCTTTGGAACGGTGGAAAAAGTCGGAAGTTTTGATTTCGCCGCCGGTTTTGCGGTCGCTGAAAACGCTGGCGGCGGAAGTTTTAGATTTCAAATCTCAAATCTCAAACTCTGTTTCAGATAAACTGCTCGAAAATTCTCAACGGGTTGACGGCGTGATTTCATACATCGAATTAAATCCGCGCACGATTTGTTTTCCTTTGAAAACCGAAACTTTGCCGCCCGCGACGCACACGAATTGCTTTATCGTCGGGCGCAAAAAATTCGTCGTCATTGACGCGGCTTCCGAAGATGAGGCGGAACAAAACGCACTGCACGCGATTGTTGATTCGTTTATCGAGAGAAATTACGAATGTCAGGCGATCATCACGACGCATCAGCATCCCGATCATTTCGGCGGCGAAACCGTTTTGCAGGCGCATCTTTTCGACAAATTCAATCTGCACATTCCGCTCGCCGCCCATCGCGCAACTTCGGAGAAATTACAGGGAAAAGTCGAATTTCAAAAGTTAATCGAAGACGGCGAAGCGTATGATTTAGAAGATGGAAACGGCGCGAAGTTTACACTGCAAACGCTTCACACGCCCGGACACGCCTCCGGGTTACTGGCGTTTTACGATGCGGAGTTCGGCTTTTTGCTGTCCGGCGATAACGTCGTCAATGCGAGTTCCGTCGTCATCGCGCCGCCCGACGGAAACTTGAATGATTATTTAGAATCGCTCAAACGACTGCGTAATTTGCCGAATTTGAAGTTTTTATGCGGTTCGCACGGCTCGGCGGTTTTCGATGCGAAAGCGAAGATTGAAAATTACATTACGCACCGTCTGGAAAGGGAAAAACAAATTTTAGCCGCATTGAAAAACGGCGCGGCAACTGTCTGCGAAATCGTCGAAGCGGTTTATATTGATTTGAAACCCGAACTCGTCCGGTTAGCTGAAAAATCGGTCGAAGCGCATTTGGAAAAACTTCGGGAAGAAAGCTTTAGCCACGAAAAAAAACAAAACAGCACGAAAATTTTATGAATTTATTTCGTGAAATTTCGTGTCTGTTCGCGGCTAATCTTTTTTCCCGCCTTCCAAAACCAGACGAAACGGCGCGATTCTTTTCACCGAAACTTTTTCCAATCCGGCTTTCTCGCCGATGCGCCGCAATTCGTCAGGCGTGAAACTTCGCAAAACCGACAGCGAACCGTCTTCGCGGACGAGCCGGCTGATGCGAAAAGCGCGGCAGAAAAGTTTGTAGGAAAAATAAGCGGCGCGGTGGCGATGTAAATCTATGACAAAGATTTTGCGGCGCGAAACCCG
>JAYVGL010000022.1:0-19861 GCA_043772175.1 Pyrinomonadaceae bacterium
TGATTGCCCCGATAGCGATGGAGAAGGGACTGCGATTCGCCATCAGGGAAGGCGGGCGGACGGTCGGGGCGGGAACCGTCTCCGAAATTGTTGAGTAATAAAAATATATGCTAAACGAAAAAATTCGTATTAAATTAAAGGCTTACGACCATCGAGTTTTAGACCAGTCAACGGTCGAAATCGTCGAAACTGCCAAGCGAACCGGTGCGACTATCGCGGGACCGATTCCGCTTCCGACAGTGAAAAATAGATGGACGGTTCTGCGTTCGCCGCACGTTGATAAGAAATCGCGCGAGCAATTTGAAATTAGAACCCATAAGCGTTTGATGGATATTCTTGACCCGACGGCGGAAACCGTTGACGCATTGATGAAATTGGATTTACCTGCCGGTGTTGATGTAGAAATCAAGGCATTTGGCAAAAACTAGAACTGATTCAAGATTTAAGATTCAAGATTGCACGGACCTTCCTGAATTTCGAATTTTGAGTTTGAATTTCAAGTCGAAAGATTATGATCAGCGGAATCATCGGTAGGAAAATGGGAATGACGCAGCTTTTTGCGGCTGACGGCACGGTTACACCTGTAACGGTTATCAAAGCCGGACCTTGCGTTGTTGTTCAAACGAAAACGGCGGACGGAAAAGACGGTTATAACGCCGTGCAGCTTGGACTGGTTGAGGATAAACCAATCAAATTGAAGAATGTTACCAAGCCGATGCGGGGACATTTTGAGAAGACGGGCGGCGGTATTCCAGCGACCAGAATCTTGAAAGAAATTCGTTTGACCGACGCGCCGGACGCGAATGTCGGAGATCAAATTAAAGCCGATATGTTTTCGGACGGCGACAAAATTGATGTCGTCGGAACGTCGAAAGGACGCGGCTTTGCCGGAACGATCAAGCGGCACAATTTTAGTCGCGGTCCGATGTCGCACGGTTCGATGAATATTCGTGAACCGGGATCAATCGGTCAATCAGCGTATCCGTCGCGGGTCATCAAAGGAACGCGCTCATCGGGACACATGGGTAACGCACAAGTTACGGTGCAAGGTTTGAGCGTAGCGAGAGTTGATGTCGAAAACAACATCATAATGGTTCGCGGCGCAGTTCCGGGTGCAACGGGAAGTTTAGTCGTGGTTAAGAAAAGAAAATAAATTAGTGGTAATTGATAAATGTTGAATTGATTGTTCAGCATTTACTAATTGACACTCGAACGGAGTGAGATTATGCCTACCGCAAAGGTTCGCAATTTAAAAAATAACGAAGTCGGCGATGTCGAACTGATTGATGCCATTTTCGGTGTCGAGTTAAACGAATCGTTGATTCACGCGGCGGTCAGAAATTATCTGGCAAATCGTCGGCAGGGAACTTCCGCGACGAAAACTCGTGGCAATGTTTCCGGTTCGGGCAAAAAACTGTGGAAGCAGAAAGGAACCGGACGCGCTCGCATCGCGTCAATTCGGTCGCCATTGTGGAAAGGCGGCGGTAATGTTCACGGTCCGCAACCGCGCGATTGGTCATACAAAATGCCGAAGAAAATGCGGCGCGGCGCGTTGCGTTCGGCTCTCTCGGAGCGACTGCGTGAGGGAAATCTGATTATCATTGACGACTTTAACTTTGAAAACTCGAAAACGAAAGGTTTTCTCAATGTAATGTCCGATTTAGGTTTCAACGACAAAAAGAAAACGACGAAAACCTTAATTGTTGATTCGCTCGATAATTTAAATCTGATTTTAGCTTCACGGAACGTACAGAAAACCAAGATTACAAACGGTTACGGTTTAAATGTTTACGACATTATTTATCACGAAAAACTTCTGATTTCCAAGTCGGCGATTGAAGAGATAAACCATTTGCTCGACCCGCAGAGAGAGAAGAAAACAGGTGCGGAGGAAACTGAATAATGACAGAACTAAGTGTTTGGGACATTCTGAAAACGCCCGTCGTTACCGAAAAATCAGTGCTTTTGAAAGAAGCCAGCAGCGAGGACGAAAATATCGGTCAGGTTTTGACCTTTCGCGTTAATCGTCGAGCTGACAAACTCGAAATTAGAAAGGCAATTGAAGAAATCTTCAACGTCAAAGTGGCGAAAGTTCGCACGGTGCAATACGAAGGAAAAATCAAGAAACGCGGACGCTACGAAGGTCGTCGTGCTTCCTGGAAAAAGGCTTACGTTACTTTGAGAAAGGGTGAGCCGCACGTTGATTACGCAGAAGCAATCTAAGCAGTCAGCAGTGAACAGTCAATAAACTGATAACTGATAACTGATAACTGTAAAGCTATGGGAATTAAAAGATTAAAACCGACATCACCGGCGCGAAGATACCAGACGTATCTGACGCGCGATGAATTGACTCCGAATGCGAAGCCGGAAAAATCTTTGCTGGAGCCGAAGACGCGAATTTCCGGTCGCAACAGCGACGGACGAATTACGGTTCGACGGCGCGGCGGCGGACACAAACGTCATTACCGGATTATTGATTTTAAGCGCAACAAACCCGGCATTCCGGGCAAAGTTTCGCAAATCGAATACGATCCGAATCGTTCGGCGCATATCGCTTTGATAACTTATTTGGACGGCGAAAAACGATACATTATTGCGCCGGTTGGTTTGAAAGTCGGCGGAACAGTAATGAGCGGTATCGAAGCCGATATTCTTCCGGGAAACGCTTTGCCGATTGCGAATATTCCGCTCGGAACGCAAATTCATAATGTTGAAATGCGTCCGGGAAAAGGCGGACAGATGGTTCGTTCAGCCGGCGGGTTTGCACAGTTAGTCGCTAAAGAAGGCGATTACGCGCAATTGAGAATGCCTTCGGGCGAAGTCCGCCGCGTTCCGGTTGTTTGTATGGCAACCGTGGGACAAGTCGGCAATGTGGAGAACGAGAACGTCAGCCTAGGCAAAGCAGGGAGAAATCGCTGGAAAGGTCTGCGCCCGAAAGTTCGCGGCGTGGCGATGAATCCGGTGGATCACCCGCACGGCGGCGGCGAAGGTAAAACTTCGGGCGGTCGCCATCCGGTAACGCCCTGGGGACAACCGACTCGTGGTTACAAAACGCGCCGCAACAAACGCACGAGCAATATGATTGTGCGCGATAGAAGGAGAAAGTAGTTTCAAATTCAAATTCCAAATTCCAAAGTAAGTGAATGGAATCTGGAATCTGGAATCTGGAATCTGGAATTTAAGATATGCCACGTTCATTAAAAAAAGGTCCGTTTATAGATTTAAGCGTTCAGAAGGTTTTGAGAAAAATCCGTGAAGGCGCAAACAAACCGCAGGCGATCAAAACTTGGTCGCGCCGCTCGACGATTTCGCCGGAGATGGTTGGTCTGACTTTTGGGGTTCACAATGGCAAACGTCATATTCCGGTTTATGTTACGGAAAATATGGTTGGACACAAACTCGGAGAATTTTCCCCGACGAGAACTTTTAAAGGACATCCGGGAACGAAAGCGGAGAAATCAGCAAAACGTAAATAGTGCTGAGTGGTAGGTGGTAAGCAATAAGTTTTTATTGCTTACCACCTACCACCTACCACTGACCACTAAAAAGAAATGGAAGCGATAGCAAAAACAAGACATTTGAAAGGTTCGCCCCGCAAAGCGCGGCTCGTGATCGATCTGATTCGCGGGCGCAATGTTTCGCAAGCCTTGAACATTTTGAAATTTACTGACAAACGGGCAGCGGAACCGATCACCAAAACTCTGCGCTCGGCGATTGCCAACGCGACTTACTTGGCGGAACAGCAAAACATCGCCATTGACCCGGACGACTTATTTGTCAAAACCTGTTTCGTTGATATGGGAGCGCACAAAAATCGTCGCCGAATGCGTCCCGCGCCGCAAGGTCGCGCCTTCCGCGAACAGCGTCACTATTGTCATATCACAATTTTGGTTTCAAGCGATGTGCCGCTGGCGAAAGAAGAAGATATTACGCGGAAAAAAGGTAAGAAACTTTTAGCCAAAGAAGGACAGAGTGCAGAAGTCAAAGCAAAAACTTCGGCGACTAAACCGAAAGCCGAAAAGAAAACTGCCGAACCAGTTGAAACCAAAGAAGAAAATAATTCAGCGGCGGCGGCATTGACAGCGACTCCAATCGCGGTTGAAGAAACGAAGTCGGCAAAAGCGGAGAATGTAGAGACGGAACAGCCGATTGAAACGCCGACGGCGGAAGTGGAAACTCCTGAAACGGTAGTCGAAAACACAGTTTCGACGTTTGAAGACGCACCGACGGAAACTGCTGAGGCAGAAGTTGCGGAAGATTCGGTCAAAACGGAGACGACGGAAGTCAGAGAATCAAAGGTTGAAGAAGTGGTCGAAGCGAAAGCGGAAACGATAGAAGCCTCCGAAGCTACTGCTGAATCTGAAACGCTCGAAATCGAAGAAGCGAAATTGGAAAAAGTTGTTGAAGTAAAAGATAATGAGTCGAAAGTAAAAGACTCAGAAGCGAGCGATATTTTGGAAGTTGATTCGCCGAATTCTGTCGCTAAAGAGCAGACGGAAAAGCAGAAAGCGGAAGCGTCGAACGCGAAAAACGCCCAATCACAAACTCCGGCGGAGAGAAACGAAACGAAAAAGGCTGACGAAGCACAAAAGAACGACAACGATATTCTGGAATTACAGTAAATTTTTATGGGACAAAAAGTTCATCCATACGGCTTTCGAGTCGGCTATAACAAAGACTGGCACTCACATTGGTATTCCAAACACGAGTTCGCCGCATATCTGGCGGAAGATTTGAGTTTGAAGCGCGATCTGAAAAAGCGTTTTATGGGCGCAGGCGTTTCGCACATTGATGTCGAACGCGCCGCCAATCGCTTGAAAATTATTATTTACACGGCGCGTCCCGGAATTATCATCGGACGCAAAGGTTCGGAAATCGAAAAGTTGAAAGAAGACTTATCGAAGAAAACCGGACGCGAAGTGATCGTTTCAATTCAAGAAATTCGTCAGCCGGAATTGAACGCGCAACTGCAAGCCGAAAAAATTGCCCAGCAGCTTGAAAAGCGAATCGCTTTCCGTCGCGCAATGAAGAAAACGATTGAAGAATCGCAGAGATTCGGAGCCGAAGGAATCAAAGTGATGATCGCCGGACGCTTGAACGGAGCCGAAATCGCTCGCACCGAATGGACTTTGCAAGGTCGTCTGCCGCTGCACACTCTGCGTGCCGACGTGGACTACGGATTTGCCGAAGCGTTGACGACCTTCGGAATCATCGGTGTCAAGTGCTGGATTTATCGCGGTGAAATTCTCGACCCGAACGCTTCAATGGCTCGCGGAACGACGACCGACCCGATGAAAGAAGTTAAAGTTGACCGCAACGCCCGTCGCGGAGACGGTCGCCCGCCGCGCCGAGATAGAAATGATGGCGGCGGTGGAAGAAATAATAGAGGTTAATTGATAATAGTTAATGGTTGGCGGTTAACGAAAGACTCTGAATGAAACGCTTCCGATTAACAACCGACAATTAAAGACTAACGAGGTTATTCATTATGTTAATGCCGAAAAAGGTCAAGCACCGAAGAGTGATGAAAGGTCGTATGCGCGGAACTGCTTCGCGCGGCGATAAATTGAGCTTCGGCGACTTTGGACTTAAAACTTTGGAAGCAGGTTGGATTACCGACCGCCAAATCGAAGCCGCACGTATCGCAATGACGCGCCACATCAAGCGTGGAGGTAAAATTTGGATTCGGATGTTTCCCGATAAACCAATTACGAAAAAACCGGCTGAAACCCGTATGGGAAGCGGTAAAGGTGCGCCGGATCACTGGGTTGCCGTCGTCAAACCCGGCAGAATTTTATACGAAGTACAGGGCGTTCCCGAAGACTTAGCGCGTGAAGCGATGAAGCTCGCCGCACAGAAACTGCCGGTCAAAACGAAATTTGTCAATCGCGCCGATTTGGAAGGAGGCATTGTTTAAGAGATGAAAAAGAAAGAAATACTTGAACAACTCAATGCAATGGATACGAGCGAGTTGAAGGAACAAGCCGACAGCCTGAAAGAATCTTTGTTTCGCTTAAAATTCAAAAAATCTTTGGGCGTGGGCGATTCGGTGAACGACATTCGCCGCGAGAAAAAAACTCTGGCGCAGGTCAAGACTCTAATCAGCCAGAGAGAGCCGAAAATTAAAGGTAAGAGGGCGAAAACAAACAGTTAGGGAAACAGTAGATCGAATTTATAAAAATTGATTTACGAAAATTAAAGAAATGCCAAGAAAGAAGACAGAAGAATTGGAAACTGAAGAAAATTCGACGGAAGCTGCAACTGATGAAAACGTCGTTGACGGATCGCCGGACGAGAACACGGAATTAGTCAAGGAAGCCGAAGCCGCAAACGAAGAAACGACGGAGCAACCTTCGATTATTGACAGCATCGCCGCAACCGTCGGCGCGGCAGTCGGTTCGTTTGCCGCCACTGTAACAGACGGAATTTCGTCGGTCGTTTCGGCAGTCGCGGGAGACCCTTCGACAACCGAAGTTGAGAAATCGCATCACAACAAAAGAGCGGAAAGAATCGGAATCGTGCAGTCGGACAAAATGACCAAAACCGTCACGGTGCGCGTCGAGCGTCAGGTAAAACATCCGATTTATCGCAAATACATCAAACGCCGCAAAAATTTTATGGCGCACGACGAAAAAGGTGCGGCAGTTGGCGACAAAGTGCGGATCGTCGAAACCAGACCGCTCTCGGCGAAAAAGCGTTGGCGTGTAGTTGAAATTATTCAGAAAGCGGAAAGATAGTTTAGGGTCCAGAGTCCAGAGCTAAATTTATCGCTCTCGACTCGAACGGAGTGAGATTATGATTCAGATGCAAACCTCTTTGACGGTCGCCGATAATTCGGGGGCGAAAAGAGTCGTAATGATTATGCCGATTGGCGGTTCTACCGGAAAAATTGCTCGGCTCGGCGACAAAATTAAAGTTACCGTCAAAGAAGCATCGCCGGATGGAACGGCGAAAAAAGGTAAAGTTTATAACGCCGTGATTGTCAGAACGCGCAAAGAAGTGCGTCGCAAAGACGGAACTTATATTCGCTTTGACGAGAACGCCGCCGTTTTAATTAAAGATGATAACACGCCGATTGGAACGCGCGTTTTCGGTCCGGTCGCCCGTGAACTGCGCGAGAAAAACTTTATGAAAATCGTCAGCCTTGCGCCGGAGGTTATTTAAAAGACAATGAAAGAAGTGAAGAAAGGAACGATTCGTTCAAAAATTAAAAAAGGCGACACGGTGGTTTTTGTCGCCGGTAAGGAATACGCCCGCTTTGACAATAACGGTAAGCGAAATCCCTATAAAGGTGAGGTGATGGCGGTTGATTCGCGCAACGGCAAAGTCAAAGTGGCGGGCGCGGCGATTGCTAAAAAGCATCGCAAAGCCGTTCCGCAGATGAATATCGAAGGCGGCATCGTCGAAATCGAAGCGTGGGTGAGTGTTTCAAACGTCGCTTTACTCGACCCGAAAACGAAAAAACCGACGCGCGTCAAATACGAAGTCCGCGACGGCAAAAAAGTTCGCGTGGCGATGAGCGGCGAACTGATTCCCGAACCAGCGCACGGCGCAAACACCAGAAGGAAAAATTCCGACGAAGAAACGGCTTCGGAATAATTGAGCAAGTTTTGAGCTTTGGAAACGCTTGAAAAATGAGCGAGACCCAAACAAATAATATAATGGCAAGACTGAAAGAAAAATATAATAAAGAAATTGCTCCGGCAATTGCTAAGGAGTTCGATATTAAAAATCCGATGGCGATCCCGCGCATCGAAAAAGTCGTGGTTAATATGGGAATGGGCGAAGCGATTGCGAACGCTAAAATCCTTGACACGGCGGTTGAAGAACTACGAGTTATTACGGGACAAAAGCCGGTTGTAACGAAGGCGAAAAAGTCTATCGCGTCGTTCAAACTGCGGCAGGGAATGAACATCGGCACGATGGTTACGTTGCGCGGCGAAAGAATGTATGAATTTCTCGACCGACTTATCTCTGTCGCTCTGCCGCGTGTGCGTGACTTTCGAGGAGTTTCGTCAAAAGCGTTTGACGGGCGCGGAAACTATACGCTCGGCATTCGTGAGCAGTTGATTTTCCCGGAAATTGATTTCAATAAAGTTGACAAGATGCGCGGAATGAACATCTCGATTGTTACGACCGCGAAAACGGACGAGCAATCACGTGCGCTTTTAAAAGCGATGGGAATGCCTTTTAGACAGTAACCAAAGGTTCGGGTCAAAGTTTGTAATTGAAGTCCTGAATCTTAAACCTTGAATCTTAAATTTTTATATGGCGAAGACAAGCAAAGTTGTAAAAAACGAAATGCGTAAGAAGAAAGTGGCGCAGTTTTCCGAACGACGGGCAGAGTTGAAGAAAGTCATCAACAGTCCGGCATCCAGCGTTGAAGCGGTTGACGAAGCGGTGATGAAGCTACAAAAAATGCCGCGTGATGCGAGTTCGGTGAGAGTTCGCAATCGCTGTTCGCAAACCGGTCGCCCGCGCGGATTTCTGCGGAAATTCGGAGTCTCGCGGATTGCATTGAGAGAGTTGGCTTTGGAAGGACAAATTCCGGGCGTAATCAAATCAAGTTGGTAAATAGAAATTCCAGATTTTATATTCCAGATCAGTTCGGAATTTGAAATTTGAAATAATAAATCGGAGTTAAATTAAGAAATGACAGATCCAATTGCAGATATGCTCACGCGAATTCGCAACGCCGTTGCCGCAAATCACCCGCGTGTGGATGTTCCCGGTTCAAAACTGAAAATGGAAGTCGCCAGAATCCTGAAAGAAGAAGGTTATATCAATAATTTTGTAACTAAAGGTGAAGGCGTAAAATACGCAATTCGTATTTTCCTGCGTTACGATGCCAAAGGAACTTCTTCTATCACGCATTTGTCGAGAGTGTCCCGTCCGGGAAGAAGAGTTTTCGTCGGCGCGACCGAGATTCCCAGAGTTCTCGGCGGTTACGGAGTAAACATCGTTTCGACTTCTAAAGGTTTGATGAGCGGGAAAAAAGCTCGTAAAGAAAACGTCGGCGGCGAAATTTTGGCGGAAATATACTAATAGCGGTGAGCGGCAAACGGTGAGCGGCAAGCGAAAAATCTTCCGAAACCTGCCGCTGACTACTGACCACTAAAAAGAATTATGTCTCGTGTAGGAAAAAAACCGATTACGTTGCCATCAGGTGTGAACGTAACAATTAACACCAATGAACTGGAAGTTAAGGGTCCGAAAGGAACTTTGAAAACTCCGGTTCCCGAAGGCGTTGAATTTAAAATGGAAGACGGAGCATTGATTGCGGAACGCGCCAGTGATGACCAATCGGCTTTGCACGGATTGGCGAGAGCCTTGGCGAATAATGCAATTGTGGGCGTAACCGAAGGTTTTACAAAACAGATGGATGTCGTCGGTGTCGGCTACAAAGCCGACGTGCAGGGCAAGAAAATCGTTTTCGCGCTCGGTTATTCGCACCCGATTGAGTTTCCGCTGCCGGAGGGAATTGACGCGAAAGCTGAAAGAGTTCCTGCAAAAACTACGATCAATCAGTATCAACTGACGCTGACGTTAACCGGAATCGATAAGCAAAAGCTCGGACAAGTGGCGGCGGAATTGAATCGCCTGCGTAAACCGGATGCCTACAAAGGAAAGGGTATTCGATATGCTGACAAGATTTATAAATTGAAACCGGGCAAGACAGGAAAATAACCTATAATTTTAGGTTCCAGACTTAAATCAGAAACGTCTTCTGCTTGGAATCTGGAATCTGGAATCTGGAATCTAATTATGGCAAGCAACAACAGAGCAGATATTCGTCGCGGTGTGCATACGCGCATCCGCAAAAAAGTCAGCGGCACGGCTGAACGCCCGCGTTTAGCCGTGTTTCGCAGTTTGAACCACATTTACGCACAGGTGATTGATGATGTCGGCGGTAAGACTTTAGCGGCGGCTTCGACAACCGAAAAAGAATTGAAAGGAAAAAGCGGCGGAACCGTCGCAGCAGCAGAGACTATCGGAAAAGCAATCGCCGAACGCGCACAGTCAGCAGGAATTTCACAGGTTGTTTTTGACCGCGGCGGATATGTTTATCACGGTCGCGTCAAAGCACTTCTCGATGCGACGCGCAAAGCGGGCTTGAACAAAAACGAAACGGCGAACCAGTCGGAAAATACGGAAGAGGGAACGAATGAAAACGAATAGACAACGGATTTCTCCAAACAGCTTAGACTTGAAAGATCAGTTAATTTCGATAAATCGCGTGACGAAAGTCGTTAAAGGCGGTAAAAATATGTCGTTCGCGGCATTGGTCGTAGTTGGCGACGAAAAAGGTCACGTCGGTTTCGGCACGGGGAAGGCTAAAGAAGTCCCGAATGCGATTAAGAAAGCCATCGAAGCGGCGAAGAACAATCTGATCCGCGTTCCATTGATTGAAGGAACCTTACCGCACCAAATGATCGGCGAATACGGGGCGGGCAAGGTTTTGCTAAAACCAGCGAAAGAAGGAACCGGAGTGATCGCCGGCGGCGCGGTTCGAGCAGTTTTGCAGGTTCTCGGAATTCATAACGTCCGAACGAAAATTTTGGGTTCGACGAACGCGCACAATGTTATTCGCGCTACATTCGACGGTTTGACCAGAATGAAAGACCCGATGGAAGTCGCTCGTTTGCGCGGCAAACAAGTTGGAGAACTTTTATAAATTCCACATTTCGAACTTAGAACCTGAAATGTGGAATCTGAAATTCTAAAGAAAATGGCACAGAAAGAAAAACAATACGAAGGCGGGACGATCAGAATTCAATACTATAAAAGTATGATCGGCTATTCCAAAAAGCAGAAAGCGATTATCAAAGGATTAGGAATTACCAAATTGAATCAGACGATAAGGCGCCCGGATAACCCGTCAATGCGCGGCATTGTCGAAAAAGTTCCGCATCTTTTAAGAATCGTTGAATAAGATTCGTGGATCGTGAATCGTCAGTCGTGAATAGATAAATCCTAAACTTTAGGACAAAATACTGTTTACGATTTATTGTTCACGATTCACTATTTACAGAGGAAGAAAAAATGGCACTAGCACTAAACAACTTAAAACCCGCTGAAGGTTCGACACACAAGAAGAAACGAGTCGGGCGTGGTCCGGGATCAGGTCTCGGTAAAACCGCCGGACGCGGGCATAAAGGACAGAAATCGCGTTCGGGTTACAGTAGCAAAATCGGATTCGAAGGCGGACAGATGCCGCTTCAGAGGCGTTTGCCGAAACGCGGTTTTACCAATATCTTCAAGAAAAAGTGGTTGGAAGTCGGACTCGACAAATTAGAACAGAACTTCAACGCAGGCGATGAAATCACGCCGGAAATCCTGCACAAACGCGGTCTGATTAAAAAAGCGAAACACGATCTCGTAATTTTGGGCAGCGGCGAACTGTCAAAAGCCCTGAAAATTTCCGCGCATCGTTTTACTAAATCCGCCAAAGAAAAGATAGAACAAGCGGGCGGAAGCGTTACGGGAATTGTCAAAACCAAACAAGTTGAAGCATAGTCTTTATAAGTTCAAACTTACATCATTAAAGTTTTTAACTTTATTTGCCGCTGGTAATTTTGAACCGAACTAGAGAGGAATTTTATGGAAAAGTTTTTTGCCGCCATTCAAAATATGTTCAAGGTTCCTGAGTTACGGAAGAGAATTCTCTTCACGCTCGGAATGCTGGCGATTTATCGTTTGGGAGCGCACGTTACTGCGCCTGGAATAAACAAAGCTCAACTTGAAAGAGTATGGGGCGAAGTTTCCGGCACGCTGTTGGGTGTTCTCGACTTATTTTCCGGCGGAAACTTCCGCACTATTTCGGTCTTCGCGCTCGGAGTAACGCCTTACATTACGGCTTCGATTATTTTACAGTTGATGCCGGTGTTGTCGCCGCAATTCAAGAAAATTCAGGAAGAAGGCGAGGTCGGACGGCAAAAAATTAATCAGTGGACACGCTATCTGACGGTCGCATTGTGTTCCGTTCAGACGTTTTTCGTTGCAACTTGGCTGGAAAAAAACGGCATCATTCCGCCGTCTTGGTGGGCGACTTTGATGATCGTTATCACATTAACGACCGGCACAATTTTTGTGATGTGGCTTGGCGAGCAAATCACGGAGCGCGGTATTGGCAACGGAATTTCATTATTAATCTTTGCCGGAATCGTTATTGGTTTGCCGAGAGGAATTTTACAGATTTCAGATCGAGTCAAGCAAGGTGACCCTTATCAAACATTCGGCGTGATCTTTTTGGTAGTCGTATTAGTCGCTTTGATCGCACTGATTGTTTACGTTGAATCGGCACGGCGAAATATCGCCATCAGTTACGCTAGTCGGCGCGTCGGCAACCAAACATTTCGCGGGCAGGAAACCAGTCTGCCTTTAAAGATTAATATGGGCGGCGTAATTCCGGTGATTTTCGCCTCGTCCGTGTTGGCGATGCCGCAAACCGTTTTTTCGGCTTTTCCTCCTGATCCGGCGAATCCTGATGCGACGTGGAGCAAAATTTCTGCTTTCTTTCAGCAGTTTCACGGCGGAGACCCTTATTACGAATTAGTATTTATTTCGCTGATCGTTTTATTTACATTTTTCTATATCACGATTATTTTTAATACCGACGAGGTAGCGGACAATCTGCGTAAACACGGTGGTTTTGTGCCGGGCGTTCGTCCCGGTGCGCCGACAGCGGATTATCTCAGCACGATTTTAACCAGATTAACGACGGTCGGCGCACTTTATTTAGCGTTTATCGCTTTTGTTCCGCAGATTCTTTTGAGTGGATTTAAGGTAGCGCGTTTTCCGTTTATCGGCACGTCGCTCGACAATTTTCTGACGGCGACACCCGGTTTAAGCTGGATTCCAACCGGGTTGGGCTACCAATTCTTTTTCGGCGGCACGTCGCTTTTGATTTTAGTCGGAGTGGCAATGGACACGATTGCTCAAATCGAGGCGCAGCTCGTAATGCGAAATTACGAAGGATTTTTGGGCGCAGGGTCGAGACTTCGCGGAAGACGTGCCTAGGTAATTATGAATCTCAAATTACGGATTACGGATTCAAATAATTGTTCGTAATTCGTAATTTATCTTATGGCAAGAATAATCGTTTTGATCGGTGCGCCGGGCGCGGGCAAGGGGACACAAGCTAGACTTTTACAGGAACGGCGCGGTATCCCGCAAATCTCGACGGGCGATATGTTCCGCGAAATGAAAAACGCCGACACACCGCTTGCCCGTGAGGTTCAGGAAACTATGGCTTCAGGAAAACTGATTTCCGATAATCTAACTTATCAAATTGTTAGAGATCGAACTTCACGCGAGGCAAACAGTTACATTTTGGACGGTTACCCGCGAACTGCCGTGCAAGCCGAACAGCTTGAAAATTTGTCTGAAGAGCAATGCAAAGAGATTCAAGCAATCGAAGTTAATGTTGCGCGAGAAGAGCTGTTCAAAAGATTGACGGGAAGAAGAAGCTGTCCGGTGTGCGGAGAAATTTATAATATCTACTCGAAACCGCCGAAAAACGATAACGTCTGCGATTTTCACCCTGAAACACAGTTGATACATCGTGCTGATGACAACGAAGAAAGCGTTTTGACGCGGCTCGCAACTTACGATGAACTGACGAAACCGCTACTTGATTATTACGAAAAGTCAGGACGGTTACAGAAGGTCAGCGGGGAAGGCGAATTGGAAAACATTTATTCGATAGTAAATGGTTTGATTTAAGGAAAGTTTGTGAGTAGATCAAAAGTTATCGGATTTATTAGCAAATTGAGCCTGACCTTTTTCGGGAAAAGAATGATTATCGCCAAATCAAGGAAAGATTTAGACCGAATGCGTGAAGCAGGCGAACTCATCGCGGAAGTCCGCGAAGCCGTGCGAGAAATGATTGCACCGGGAATTACGACGCTTGAACTGAACGCTGCGGCGCGTAAAATGATGGAAGATGCAGGCGCAAAACCGGCTTTTCTCGGTTATAAACCATCGGGAATGACACCTTTTCCGTTCGTCATCTGTGCTTCCTTAAACGAACAGGTCGTTCACGGTTTTTCGACTGACAACCCTTTGCAAAACGGCGATATTATTTCGGTTGATATGGCGGCGAGCTACAATGGTTTCGTTGGCGATACGGCGATGACGGTGGCTATCGGCGAAGCCAGCGAAGAAGTCAAGCAGCTAATTCGGGTAACGGAAGAATGTCTGATGTTGGGCATTGAGCAATGCCAGCCGAACAATCGGGTCGGTGACATCAGTTGGGCGATTCAGCAGCACGCGGACAAATTCGGTTACGGCATCGTGCGCGATTATACCGGACACGGTATCGGGCGCAGTATGCACGAATCGCCGCAGGTCGCCAATTACGGCAGACCGGGAACCAAAGAGAAAATTCGCGCCGGATATTGTTTCGCCATCGAACCGATGCTGAATATGGGAACGTCCGAAACGAGGACTTTAGAAGACAAATGGACGGTCGTGACCAAAGACGGCAAGCCGAGCGCACATTGTGAACATACGGTTGCCGTTACGCCGGAAGGACCCGAGATTTTAACATTGACTAAATCTCAAAAATCAGAGCTAAATCAAGAAAGATCGGAAACATCTGCCGCCTGACTTGAAAGTCAGGTCGAAAAACGGTAACATAAAGAGTTTGTCGAATAGAACGAGACTGATGCTGAGATATGTCGAAAGAAGAAGCGATAGAAGTAACGGCAACCGTGTTAGAAACACTGCCGAATGCGATGTTTAAGGTTGAACTTGAAAACAATCAGCATCAGGTTCTGGCGCACATTTCCGGCAAAATGCGGAAAAACTTTATCAGAATTCTGCCGGGTGACAGAGTTTTAGTTGAACTTTCGCCATACGATCTGGCTCGCGGGCGTATTACGTATCGTTATAAATAGTAAAGGGGAATAATATGAAAGTCCGTCCTTCAGTAAAGAAAATGTGCGATAAATGCAAAGTCATTCATCGCAAAGGTATTGTGCGTGTGATTTGTGAAAATCCGAAGCATAAACAAAGACAAGGATAATTTGATTCAGGATTTGAGAATCTTAAAATCAGCAATCCTGAACCCTAAATTTAAAATAAAATATATGGCTCGTGTAGCAGGTGTAGATTTACCGCCGAATAAAAGGGCGCAGATTGGCTTAACTTATATTTACGGTGTTGGAAAATCCCGCGCGACGGCGATTTTAAGTGAGGCAAGCATCAGCGTTGACGTGAAAATCAAGGATTTAAGCGAAGACGAACTGACGCAGATTCGTACTCTCCTCGATACGCAAGGAGATATCGAAGGTGATTTACGTAAGCGTGTTCAGATGGATGTCAAACGTTTGATGGATATCGGCTGTTACCGCGGTCTGCGCCACCGTCGCGGTCTGCCGGTTCGGGGACAGCGCACCAGCACGAACGCCCGCACCCGCAAAGGTCCGCGTAAAGCCGCCGTTGCGAAGAAAAAAGCACCGGGAAAGAAATAATTAAGGCTATCAGTCAACAGTTAGCAATGAACAGCTTTGTTAAAGCTGTTCATTGCTAACTGTTGACTGAAAACCGACAACTGAAATTATGGCAAAAGCAGCAGCAACCACCAAGAAAAAAAATTTTCGGAAGAAAGAGAAAAAGAATATTCCGATGGGCATCGTGCATATCGCAGCATCGTTTAACAACACGATGATTTCGATTACCGATACTGAAGGCAATCTAATTTCGCAGTCTTCGTCAGGCGCACGCGGCTTTCGCGGTTCACGCAAAGGAACTCCGTTTGCCGCGCAGCAAGCCGCTTCCGAAGCTGCTCGCAAAGCGTTGGAAGTCGGAATGCGTGAAGTGCAGGTGCGCGTCAAAGGTCCGGGCGGCGGTCGTGAATCGGCGATTCGAGCGATCAACAACGCCGGAATTCGCGTAACTTCGATTCGCGATACGACACCGATTCCACACAACGGATGTCGTCCGCCGAAACGTCGGAGAGTTTGAGAATTCGAGATTTTCAATCGAAATTTTAACAGGTTAGATAACTATCAAAAGGATGAAGGAAGGTTTCGACCGATAACTTTCCGTAAACTTTTCCGTTAAAGAGACGGAAGCAAAATAAATTATGGCTAGATATAGAGATGCGGTGTGCCGTCTGTGCCGCCGCGAAGGTGGAAAATTATTTTTAAAAGGCGACCGCTGTTTTAAACCGACGTGCGCCATCGAAAAACGCGGAACGCAGCCGCCGGGAATGCACGGCGCGACTGCGCGACGTAAAGTTCTAGCCGGCTACGGGCAGCAGCTTCGGGAAAAACAAAAGGTCAAGCGCATTTATTTTGTGCTTGAAAAACAGTTTCGCAACTATTTTGAGAAAGCCTCGCGTCAGAAAGGAATCACGGGTGAAAACCTGTTGTTTATGTTGGAGCGTCGCCTCGATAACGTCGTTTATCGAGCCGGTTTTTCAACTTCTCGCCGACAGGCGCGGCAATTAGTCAACCACGGGCATATTTTAGTTAACGGCAGCAAAGTTGATATTCCTTCATTCCAAGTGAAGACGGGCGATATCGTCAGCGTCAAAGAAACAACCGTCAAAAACACGCACGTCGAGGGCGCGTGGCAGACCGCCGTCGGGCGTGGTCGTCCGAACTGGATCAGCGCGGGCAGTCGAGATGACTTGACCGTAACAGTTTCGACTTTGCCGATTCGGACGGATATTGATCCGACTATCAACGAACAGTTAATCGTCGAACTTTACAGTAAGTAATTTCTGAAGTCCTTAGTTTTCAGTTGGTAATCTTTAGTCTGTCTTGACTAATGACTACGCACTGAGGACTAGGGACTAAGGACTTTTAAAAATGAATATGACACAAAATAATAATTGGACGGATTTTCAAATACCGAACCGCTTGAACGTCGAGACGGAAACGCTGACCGAAAGATACGGAAAATTTTACGCGCAGCCGTTTGAGCGCGGTTTCGGGACGACCATCGGTAATTCTCTCCGTCGTGCGCTTTTGTCTTCAATCGAAGGCGCGGCGATCACCGCGATCAAAATCGAAGGCGTGGAACACGAATTCTCTTCGATCAAGGGAGTGGTCGAAGATGCCACCGACGTTATCTTAAATCTCAAGCAAGTCCCGTTTAAGTTGCACGGCGGCGGCTCGAAAACTTTAACGATCAGCAAATCAGGTGTCGGCGAAGTGACTAGCGCGGACATCGAAGCCGACGGTGATGTTGAAATTTTGGACAAAGGCATACACCTCGCCACTATCAGTTCCAAAGGCGATTTGAATATCGAGATGCGCTTGAAAAGCGGGCGCGGCTACGTTTCTGCCGAATTTAATAATGACGAAGATTTGTCGGTCGGTTACATTCCGATCGACTCGGTTCATACACCGATCAAGAAAGTCAATTACAGCGTCGAGCAAACCAGACAGGGTTCAAATACGGAACTCGACAAACTGACGATTGAAGTTTGGACGGACGGGTCGGTCAAACCCGATGATTCAATCGGTTTGGCGGCGAAGCTCGTTAAGGATCATATGTCCATCTTCATCAATTTTGAAGAGGAAGAAGCCGATTTCAAATTTGAAGACATTGCGCGTCCGCCGCTGCTTCGCAACGATCTGCTTGACCGTTCGGTTGACGAATTGGAGCTGTCGGTGCGTTCGTATAACTGTTTGAAAAACGCCGACATTCGCACGATTCGTGATTTGATTCACCGCAGCGAGCGCGATATGTTGCACACGAAAAATTTCGGCAAAAAGTCTTTGACGGAAATCAAGGATATGCTTCACGGAATGGGTTTGGATTTCGGTATGGATTTTGACGAACAAGGCAATCCGATTCCGGGTTCGGGCGGACGCGATATGGATTAAGAGTCGTGAGCTTAGAGAGTCCAGAGAGCCTGGAAAGTTTATGATCTCTCAACTCTCAAAGTTCTTCAAACTCTCCAGACTACAAAAATATGAGACACTTAAAAGCACATCGTAAATTGGGAAGAACGACCGAACATCGGATTTCGATGTTACGAAACTTGGCGACTTCATTGGTTACGTCGGAAAAAGGTTACATCGTAACGACCGTTCCGAAAGCGAAAGAACTGCGTCCGTTCGTCGAAAAAGTCATCACACTGGCGCGGCGGGCGAAAAATTTGACCGGCGACGAAGTTGTCGCGCAGGAAGTTCATCTGCGCCGGCAGGCGGCGAGATTTTTTCACGCCGGAAACTCGACTTTCAAAGCCGAGCAAAGTCGTTTTCGCGGCAAAAAAGGTGAAACGAAAGAGCCGATTGAAAGAACGGCGGGTGTTAAAGCCGTGCAGGTTTTGTTCGGTGAACTCGGAACGCGCTATCAAAATCGTCCCGGCGGTTACACGCGAATCATCAAACTCGGTCGGCGCAAAGGCGACAATGCGGAAATGGCGGTGATCGAATTGGTTGACAATCCGCGTGAGCTGGCAGCGAAAAAGTAATCGAATAGTTGGCGGCGGCATTCGGCGGTCAAGATTTATTCCTTTGATTTGCTGTCTGCGGCTGCCAACTTTTTTTATGGAGTAAAGATGAGTCAACAAGCGGCATCAGCGAAAAAAGAAACGACGAAAAAGACCGGCGCGAATCCGAAAACATCCGAACCTTCGTTAAATATGGACGAGCTGCGTGAATTAGCGACGCTCGTCAACGAAAACGGCTTTACCGATTTTGAATTTGAAAACGCCAACATTCGCGTTCGCTTAAGCAAAAATCCCGCGCCGCAATACTTTCAGACCGCACCGGCAAACGCTTTCGCGCCCGCCGCGCCGGTTTCAAACGCCCAAGCCAAGCCGACCGAAAGCCAAGCCGAAATGGTTTCAGGAGAGTCGGCGACCGATTCCGATCTGCACACCATCACTTCGCCGATTGTCGGAACTTTCTATCGCTCGCCGTCGCCCGACAAAGACCCATATGTCAAAGAAGGCAGCAATGTCTCGCCGGACTCGATTGTCTGCATCGTCGAAGCGATGAAATTGATGAACGAAATCGAAGCGGAAACTTCCGGCGAAGTCGTCAAAATCTATGTCGAAAACGGTCAGCCGGTCGAGTATGGACAGCCGCTTTTCGGTATTAAAAAATAATTGATTAGCCACAGAGGACACAAAATTCACAGAGACAATGAGAGTTTTAGAATTCTCTGTGAACTCTGTGTCCTCCGTGGCTAAAAATTTGTAATGAAAAAACGCGAGTTTCGCAAAATTTTAATCGCCAATCGCGGTGAAATCGCCTGCCGAATAATTTGGACGTGCAAGGAAATGGGCATCAAAACGGTCGCGGTGCATTCGACCGCCGACAAAGATGCTTTGCACGTTCGGTATGCCGACGAAGCGGTGTGCATCGGCGGTGCGCCGTCGGCGGAAAGTTACCTGAACATTCCGGCGATCATCAGCGCGGCGGAAATTACGAATGTTGACGCGATTCATCCGGGTTACGGTTTTCTCGCCGAATCGGAAAGATTCGCCAAAGTTTGCGAGGACTGCAACATCAAATTCATCGGTCCGAAGCCGCACGTAATCGGGATGATGGGCGATAAAGTCGAAGCCAGAAGAACTATGGCGGCGGCGGGGGTTCCGATTTTGCCGGGAAGTCCCAAACCGATTGAAACGGCTGAAGAAGCGATAATTCTAGCCAAAGAAATCGGTTTTCCGATAATTATCAAAGCGGCGGCGGGCGGCGGCGGGCGCGGAATGCGAATCGTTCGGGAAGAATCGGAATTGACGAACAATTTGGAACTCGCGCAAACCGAAGCACTCGCGGCTTTCAAGAACGGCAGCGTTTACATTGAAAGATACATCGAACGTCCGCGCCACATTGAAATTCAGGTTTTAGCGGACGAACACGGCAGTATCGTTCATTTGGGCGAA